>CAZASC010000282.1:0-4563 GCA_964487695.1 uncultured Victivallales bacterium | reverse complement strand
GAGGAGCTGGCACAACTGGTCGTTGATTACGCTGGGTATACTGCAGTTGTTCGCGAGTGTGCGCGCATCTTCCATTCTAGCACACCGCGCGCTGAGATGAAAACTGCCAATTATTGTGGTTCGTGTCGTTTGATAACCGGACATCAACACCTTGCTGCTCGTGTTGATGAGGACCATGCCCTCGCCACTCACGCTCACCATCCATCATGTGCTTGCTGGGCATGTCGGTGGTGTGACGCAGGTTCGTGCGGAAAAATCGTTCTGGCGGGTGTCACCCGCGGTTATGGAAATCTCTGCCCAATTCATTCCGATCCTCTATTCGGAGCCTCCCCGTCCACATCGCCTGACACCTCGCCGACCGGCTCGCCTCGCGATCGAAACGACACCGAGGTTTGCCAGAAATCCTCAATGATTTCGAGCCGCTTGTTGATTGGCCGACTGCGCTTGAACTGGGCGCGTGACAGTCCTTTGACAATGCGCATGTAGACATAGAAGAGCGGCCAGAACGCGCAGTACTTGTCTCCTGGGACTTGGATCCGCTTCGGAAAGACCGCGACACATTGATACTCGGGCAGTCGTTTCTCGAACCAGTCCTGAATCTTCCTTCGATACTTGAACTTGACTGGATCCCATCCACATCCGTCAATAAACTCGATCACTTTGTGTTGTCTGTCAATGAGCACACCGCCTGCGTGACGAGGCTTTGATGTAGATCTGCAGCTGGTGCCGTCTCGACTTTTCTTCGTGTTCTCGGACGGGGGACCTCGAACGTGAACGACCTCGGCGAGGCGGAGGCTGCCACCAATCCGTATCCCTCACGTCCCTAGCTTTTAGACGATTAAACGATACATGAAAGACATACACAAATTGGTGTTAAACAGCGGGGACAACAGGTGAAAGCTTCGATAAACTCCAATATAAATAAAAACTGAATGAAGAGGCAACGATTGTGCAAAGTGTCAGTGCGACCATGACATTGAAAGACAATCGATCGACCCAGTTTCGCGCGGGAGTGACAAATGATATGGAACACAAGATAATGGAGATCAAGGTTGACTGGATGATTGGACCGAACAAGCCATCGACTGGCATGAAACAGCATATGGTCTCTACAATGCCTTCCACTTTTTGGCATATCTGATTATAGACGACGAAAGCGCAGATGATCGAATAAAGCAAGGAAAACAGCAACAGCAGTTTGATGACTTGCTGGAATCGAGTGGGAGCGCTGTCTATGCGGTACGAAACGAGGTGACAACCGCGCGCAACGGTCAAACAGAACATGCTGAAGGACCTGGAAGGTATGGCTTCTTTCCTTCCTGGCAAAAAGGTTCGAGCTTCTTCTTGATACCGTCGGTCAGCTTGCAATCCGAAAGAAACGGTACACTGAAGTCGGCCAGCTGGTTGAGATTCCAAACATCTCGGTCGAATAACTTCTTGAGCTCTTGTTCCAGGTGGTCGTCTGTTGTACGCGCTGAACCGCACCCAAGTTGACGAAGAGTCTCCGCAGACAGATCTATCATGGCGATTCCGACGAACATACATTGGAGAACCCACTTCCTTCATGATCAACGCGGAACTCTTACCGACAAGCTCCCCACGATTCACTCGGTCAAATACAGATCGCGCAATATCGATCGAAGACGGCCTTGCTCGTGTTGCTGTTTTCAGTTCAGTCGAGGATACCTGGCTCATCTTTCTGGATTTCCTATTTTTCAGCGTCATTGGTAAGGATCAAATACAAACAGAGAACAGACGAGACACCAAAACTACATATACAGATCATTTCAGGCACAAGAAAACAGGACAAAGAAAAGCGAGTAGGTGTCGAAAAGCAACACAGAAAACAAAGATGAACAGAAAGGAGAAAATGCACGGAAACCACGAAAAAGAAATTCTCGTTCTTCGTTTCTTCTTTGTCGTCCTCGGACGCTCCTTCTTTCTGGTTCGTCTTTTCTCGTGTCTTTCCTCTCTTCTCTTTCCTGAGCGGTCGATTCCCTGGCACTTTTTTTCGAGCTCCTTCTACCTTCCTTCTCCCTCTTGCTCTTCGTTTGGTCTTTCCTTCGGTGGCTTTACTGTCCTTCCCGTCGTTTCGTCACCCGCCTCCCCGCCCTTCCTCCACAGCCTCATCGATGCGATCGAGTGGGTACCGTCTAGATCATGGCTGAGCTGCCCTGCCCGCCGAGTCACCTGTTGAAAGGCCGCAAAGCCGATGATTACAAGACGTTCGGAAACTGGGAACAGCATGACCTCGGCCCAAAGGAGGAACAACAGCGAGCGTTGGACAGTCTCCGCGAAAAGGACGAAAACGACGGGGAGGCGGAACCCATCAAGAGCGACGCAGAAAGCCGAGACGAAGTCAAGAAAATGTTCCGCGCACGGGCGGTCTGTGGTTTTTTCTATATGACGCGTCCTTTTGGTTTTACTTTTTATGATCAGGCGGAGCTGAAACGTCGAAAACGCGAATATGACAAACAGCAAAAAGTTTGCTTTTGTTCACCGCGCCTTTCCGTTTTCTGTTTTCGACTTTCTGTTATCACAAAGGGTAATGAAGATTGACTGTCGACATGTTATTGAAACTTTTCTCGACGAATGGGAAGATGTCGATGCTGATTTGTGCGCTCAATTTTGTGCTGCTTTGTACAATGTGTCTCTTGAATTTGTGCGACGCACGATGCATCTTCCCGATCTCGACACAGGCACGAAGACGCCGGTCTGGGATCTGCTTGTCGCTTTGTAGAAGTCGTTGATTTTTCATTCTGTCTGATAGGTCACGAAAAAAGGCAAAGAGAGGCGGCGCGCGGCCATGTTGAGGGAGGTGAACGAAACGATCGAAAAACGAGGTCGTTCACACGAATCTGTCTGTCGTCGCCGATGTTAATATTCTGTTGATAGTCAAAGAACGACACATGGACGAACTTCCAAAAAAGCAGACCAAACTTCAGGCCGAACCCATCGAACAGCCGGCCTCGGTCCCTTCCCTTTCCACTTCCAACCATCCCGTCCAACCCCAGCCCCCGGCATCTGCTTCGTCGTCCTCGGATTCCAAGTCAATTTCCACCGAAGCCCGCCCGTACTCGCTCTTTGACAGGATAGAAGAGCTGCAACTAAAGTTCCACCCGCCGACTGCTGCTTCGTCGTCATCGTCGCTTGCTGCGATCTCTGCGAGTGCGTCTTCTTCCACTTCAGCCACGACTCACTGAATAGTTATTTTTACTGTTTGTTTGTCAAATTATTTTTACATAATACACGTCATCCCGAACTGCATGCCTTCCTCCCAAAGCCGAGCTCTCGAAGGAGCAGAGGGAAAAGGAAGCCGCGATACGCAAACTCTTAGATGACTAACGTGTATGAATTACGATAGTGAGAGAGTATCAATTTGCGTCGTGTGAAATGAAATGGATTGCATGCATCCTGTTTACTCTACTCGGGCTCTTTGTCATCAAGACGGCTCTCTTCCTCCGTCCACTGAGGCAACGGTCACGATTCGGTGCACGAACTGGCCGTTTACAGTTGTCTATCAAGCTCGGATCGAGGTGAATGACAATGGATAAAATGTACAATGATTGACTAAAAGGAAGAATATGCGCATAAGAGTCGAGTTCACCGTTCGGACGCTGGCAGTCTGGACGACTACGTCTCGCTCACGTTAGTCCGGCATGGTGATTTCAAGGATAGGCGTGGCAAACTTCGAGGAGAGCGAGTTGTTGGGTGGCAGTGGGATCTCTGCCCGTCTCGATGTCGGTGTGAATTGCTTCACGCAAACGTTCCAAGCAAGCTCCACGAGCAGGCGACTTGGCCACATCACGAAGAGCCCGTTCGATAGCATCGTAAGAGCGGCCTTCCAGTGTTTTCTCGAACTCGACGATGGCGTGTCGGTCACTGAAAGTTCGACTACAAAACTCGATGTGTGAAAATCAGGAAAACGAAACGCAAAATCAAATGTCGAACGTTTGTAGCTCTTTGAGCTCGTCGCGCTTCTTGGCGATCTGTGCCGGAAGCCTCAGAATGACATCAGTCACGTCTTTTTCGTCCAGCTCGATTGAACTAACGCAACGTCTGCCCATATGAAAAACGATAACGAAATATCAGACAGTTGAACGCACCTTGAAGAAGGCGTCACAACAGTCGTGTCCTTTTCGGCGTCAAGAAGAATTTTGATCTGGATCGTCGCTGCCAGTCCGAGGTTGGCCGTCGTGCTGGTTTGTCGGTGTTGTTTGGCGATGTCAATACCGAGAAGATGACAACAGTCCGCGCGCGCCGCTGGATCGGTGACAGACGCAAGACGAGTTTCGACGACCTTCCAATCGAGAGGATTCTGGGACTCGTGAAGTGATCGCTCAAAGCTCTTCGCGGCTTTGACGCGCGCAATTTCATTCCTGCCGCAAAAGAGGATCACAACGGTCTTAACACGGAACGAAGTAAAAGAGACAACCGCAACTCCTGCATTCTGAAAAGAATGGACAAAACGACTGAAGAACGGGCCGCGCGCATGCCGAAATATACCTTTTTGCAACAGCGATGTCCGAGTCGAGCCTTTTCCGTTCTTCTAACAACGACGCC
>CAZASC010000281.1:0-4566 GCA_964487695.1 uncultured Victivallales bacterium | reverse complement strand
GCTCAACATCACCAGCGCAGGAAAATTCGTCAGAGTCTCGTTCGCGCTATAACCGGAGAATGTTATACGCATCCTGTTCGCCCATGCTCCGAATCCAGTAGTCCCGGAACCGCCGAAGAAGGCATTTATCGAGTGGTTGGTCTGCACGTTCGCGAACGTATAAGAGTTTGTAGCACCAACTGAACTTCCATCCACCAGCACGTTGGTAATATTGTAGCCGGTATTCACCGCAATCGTAAATGTCTGACTGGTTCCGGACTGAACGATCACGTTGCCGGATGGCACAATCGATCCGTTCGGCCCTGCGCCTGCGTTGATCGAGAAATTAGTCGTCGTGGAGCCGAAGTAGGCGCTGATTGTATGATTCGCAAGCACGTTGTTGAACGAATATGAATTAGTCGCCCCAATCGAACTCCCATCGACCACAACATTGGTAATGGCGAAACCGGCATTAGGCGCGATCGAAAACGTCTGACCGTTTCCCAATGCAACAATCACGTTGCCGGATGGAAGGATGGAGCCATTCGGGCCGGCAGCGGCAGTGATCGTATAGTTTGTTCCTGTTGCGCCGCCTGTCGTCTGTACGCTCCCATAGGCGTTGAAGCCAGTGTTAGACGCCATGGTCGTATAGCACGCCCATATCCAGCTGGCGGAGCGGACGACATTCTCGATACGCACTTCATCGATGCTGCCAGTGAAACCAGCGCTATCGTCGGGCCGGTACCCCATGAGGAAGTTATCAGTTGTGACGAGCGAGCCCGGACTGTTCACAGCCACATTGGCGCCGTTGAGGAACGTATCGAGATAAGTGCCATCGTAAGTTGCAGCGAAGTAATGCCACGTCGTACCCATTGGGACAATGACATAATCAGTGCCATAGATACCGAGGGCGTATTGACTGCTGGTGGTGCATTCTATGTTGAATAATTTCCCTGCACTCGATCCGCTGTTCGGCAGCAACCCAAACACGTTATTCCAAGTGCTATTGGCGCCGTTGCCGCTTTTGGCCCAACCGGAAAGCGTCCGGGGCGCTGCGCCGCTAATCCCCACACTGCCCACGGTTATCAAACCGTTAGCCGAACCGTCGAACCCGCGTCCGCTGCCAACTACGCCGTTGGTCAAGTATGCAGATGAGGCAGAACCAATGGTCCCGACGCGGTTGAACGCTGTGGAATCGGGAATCTTTCCGCTGGCGTTCGTCGAGGACAGATGCCAAACGCCCAGAAAACCGTTTGACCATGTCGCGCCATTCGTCGTGTATGTCGCCGCAGCGGAAGCGTATGCTGCATTGGAGTTGCCCCAGGAGGCCCAGATATAGCTGCCGCCGGTCAGCGCGGGCACCTGCACCCAGATATAGGAACTGCCATTCGTGTTCCAAGTCTCCACATCGTAATTCGCTTCCTGGGGATCGGCGTCGGTTGAGAACCGAAGGTCATAGCCTTTTGTCGAAGCGAACTGGCTGTAGGTAAAACCGGGAATGTTCGTGCTCAGGACGACCAGCACGGGGAAGTTGCTCAGCGTTTCGGCAGCGGTGTATCCGGCAAATGCAATCTTCATGAAATTAACGCTGGAACTTCCGATCGTGAACCCGGCGCCGGACACAACGCTTGCAGTCCTGCCACTTTTCATTGCGATTGCACGGATCGCCGTGTTCACACTGACGGACACGGGGTTGCTGTACAACATGGACGAGGCGGAGGGCAAACTCCGGTCGATCGTGTAGTAGATTGCGGCGCCGGGCGTCGCACATGAAATAGCAACCGATTGGCCATTGGAATAAATACCGCCCGGAGGATCGAACGTCGGCGTGGCCACTGCAACACTGTAATTTGCAATAGCCACGTCGCTGTCCGCCGTCTCGTTCGAAACTGCGATCGCAATCGCCTTGAGCGTAATGTCGCTGCCCAGGATGACCGGACCGCTATACAACATCGATGAACTCGACGGTGTGCTGCCATCGGTGGTGTAATAGATCGTCGCCCCCGTGCTGACACACGAGATTGTCACATGCTGGCCATCCCCATAAGTACCCGAAGGCGGGGCGAAGGTCGGAGCGGTCATCGGCAGGATGTTCCGATATGCAGGTTCGAGCCCGGCGGCAGCTATGACTGCCAGGGCTCCCGCCGGCCAGTTTGTCAGTCCCGTCTGATTATTGGCAACGGTGTTGGCATTTCCGTTGTTCACCATCGCGCTCGTGTCGGAATAGTTGTACGTCACAGTGTTGTACTGAATAGTCGTCGTCCAGATGTACAGCCACTCGGGAACATTGGCGCACACATTATTCGTAACCGTGTAGTAACTTGTGCCTTCGTCGAGATAGATTCCGTGGCTTCCGCTCCCGCTCGAGCCACCAGCCGGATGAGCGATCGCATCATGCAGGTAGTTGTCATGGAAAGTCGAGCCGGGCTGATCGCTCAGCGTGTAGATACAACCGCCGTCCCGGAGCCGCAGCATGACACGATACACATGGTTCCATCCAATTTCGTTGTTACCGGCGTAAGTTGCTCCGCCGCTCCAGCCCCAGCCAAGAGTAACGCCAGTGTAAGGCAGTTCGTGTACCTCGTTATGCAGAAGTCTGATACCGTTCCCATAACCAACACATATTCCGCAGCAATCCAGGTACTCGCAGCCAATATCGGTGACATAGTTGTCAGCCGCAAGTATGTTGAGGCTCTGCTGGTATCCAGCGATTACGGGCGGCGTTTCCCTTCCTCCGATCGAAAATCCATTGCCGATAACCAGCCCGTCACCCGATATATCCATAAAGACATTCCCCACTACGGAAACGTTCGTTGCGCCCGAGCGACTGGGCAGACCGCCGCGCCAGTCGCCGGCTATTGCCAGCCCAGTTGCACCGAGTCGCTTAAAGACATTCCGATCGAAGCGAACGTTCTGCACGTAAGCCATGTCCACGGCTGCATACATCTGCGCGTTGCTGTCCCATGATTGGATTGTAAGGTAGTAGCCAGTCTGCATGCCTGCGTATCCGAGAGATGTTGACGGTTGCAGCCAAGTCGAATCCGCGAAGGTCAGCCCCTGGAACGCAACATCGTGCAAGAATGCGTTCGTCGTCCCTACACCGGTTACCAGGAGTTCAAGCACTGGGGCCACGATGTCGGCAGTAGCCATGTTCTCCGATGCCGCCGGCATGTAGTAGATATAGCCTGCGCTTCGGTCGAGATACCATTCGCGCTGAGAATCAAGCAATTCGTAAGCGTTCTCAACCCATAACACCTCATTCATGGTCCAACCGCCTTGAAAACCCTGGTTATACTGGCAAAGGCTCCAGCATGGCTGTTTCATGGTGATCGTTGTTCCGACGATGGAAGACACCCCGCACCTGAAGCATTTCCAGTCGTTTGTGCCCACAAATTCGATGTCGGACTTGTTTCCCCAGTTCTGCATGTTGGTGTTACTCGTTGTGTAACCGGAGCCCGTCACAGCGAAGCCGGACGGGAAGTCCGGCGAGCGCGCCCTCACCGCACGCACGCCATTGACGAAAAGCTGGCGCGTTTGAATATTGGTCCCGACCTGCGCCCGCCAGATGTTCTTCCCGGAGTCGTACAGCGTCCAACCAGTCATGTTCGTCCCGCCGCTGATCACAGCGTTCTCCCCGTCATACGCTTCCCAACTCACAGTGTGGCCGTTGAATCCAGAATCGCTATTAGTTCCATCCTCGACCAGCGCAAGGGTGTTCGTAAGCCGGTACGTGCCTCCGCGAATATATACGATAATGTCGTCGCTCATCGTTTTGTTGATCGCGCGCACCGCCGTCTGGGCGCGCTGAAGTGTCTGGAACGGCGCCACAATCGTACCTGAACCACTGTCACTTCCGTTTGTGGCTACGTAGTAATAAGTCGCGGCTGGACAGACCCAAGGGGTAAATGCAAGAAGAAGTAAAACTGCCAGTTTCACAAGACCAGCATGTCCTGCGCGCCATGTAAATTCCGTTTTAGTCAGTATCTCATACCTCACTTTTCACTCATTACTGTTGTCACAAATAAGAAGAACTACACATTCCGATTAACATGTCACTCGCATGCTGAGCATTCAAGCTGCCCTACTCCAACCAAACCCTGGCGCGATAGAATGTGGAGTAGTTCCCTGTCGCATTTGTGCAGGCGATGATTCCGCCGTTTGCCAGAATGCCGGTATACCCAGGCGCCGGTTGCCATGTCGCGCCACCCAACAGGTTCGTGCATTGATCAATTTCGTAGTATCGCGTCACTCCGGTATAGTTGGAGTTTGTCTGAACAGAGGGGACGCTTACAACAATCTGGCCGGTCGCGTTGGTGATGGCAACCGAGAAAGAACTATTCGGACTGGTTGGATTTATCCCTGCCAGGTAGTCCTGCCAGACTGTCATCCCGTTGCTATTGATATCGCTGGCCGCCAGACTTGCATAGTTGTTCGTCTGAGTTCCAGGGAAATACTGCTGGATCCATGCCGATGTCGGGATTCCAGCTGCTGGAGTATTGGTGCTGCCGCCTCCCGCCTGCACACTGCCATAGGTATTGAAGCTGGTATTCGATGCCACCGTCATATAGCTCGCCCAAATCCAGTTCG
>CAZASC010000280.1:0-4595 GCA_964487695.1 uncultured Victivallales bacterium | reverse complement strand
GGCAGCACCGACGCGAAAGTCTCGGCCAGCGTTCCCTTGACCACCAGAGGCGTGATGCCATCCACCCGCGCCTGCTCGGCCCGTGCCGGCGAAAGATCGGCGGCGTACACGCGGGCCCCGGTCATGGCATGCAGGCGGATCAGTGCTTGTGCGGCCAAACCATTTCCGGATGGTGTGGCCTCATCTAAAGCATTTTTTGCACGCGCCAGCAACTTTTCATGGTCGGAAGGGGTAAAGAAATATCCACCGTTGACATCGGCAAAATACTGGTTCATTACGTTTGCCACCGCAAGAGCTTCGTTCTTCCAGCCCGCTTCTCCAGTAGCATCGTAGAGTTCGGTGAAGGCCAAGGCCAAAGCAGCGTGGTCATTCAGATAGGCGGCAAAACGGCTTTGCCCATTACGGTGCGTGGCCAGCCAGCGGCCGTTTGTGGCGCGGAGTTTTCGCAATAGAAACTCGGCGGCGCGTGCGGCGGCTTCTTCATAACGGGGCTCATTTAAAAGCACCGCCCCGCGAGCCAGAGACGCAATCATCAAGGCATTCCAGAAGGTGAGAATCTTTTCATCAATGGCCGGCCGCACTCGCTTGGAACGCGCGGTTAACAATGCGGTTTTCCAAGCACCGATCCTTTCACGCAAAACTGGTTCAGCCACTCTTAGACGCGCGGCCCGGTTTGCCCATGGTTCCGTAAGATGAAGTATATTGGATTCCGCTTCCATTCCAGGCGCTTCATCCTGGAAGTTGCCTTCCTCCTTGATGTTGAATATGGCCGAAAAAACTGTTGAATCCTGGTTCAACAAGGCAGCCACCTCTTTTTTGGTCCAGAGATAGAATTTGCCTTCTTGACCTTCGCTGTCTGCGTCCATAGCCGAATAAAAAGCGCCTTCAGGCGAAGTCATCTCACGCAGAACCCAATCGTAAGTCGTGCGGGCAATTTGCTCGTAATTCTGAATGGGGAAGGCCACTGAAGCTTCGGCATAAGTCTGAGCCAGCAACGCATTATCATACAGCATTTTCTCAAAATGCGGCGCCAGCCAGCGTTCATCAGTTGAATACCTATGAAAGCCTCCTCCCAAGTGGTCGTGGATGCCTCCCCAAGACATCTGGTCCAAGGTGCGCAAAATCATATTCTTGATGCGCGGGTCGGGATCCGGCAAATGCTTTTGAAAATATAAAAGCGCCGTCAAGGCAGTGCTGGGCGGAAATTTTGGCTTGAAGCCGAACCCGCCATGCTCTTCATCGAAATTTGCAAACAGTTGGCCGACAAAACCAACCAGCAGGTTTTCATCCAATGGTTTCTTGGCTGGAAGGCGAAAAGTTAATTGTTCTTGCACAGCTGCGCCAAGTTGTTCGGCGTCTTTCAATACATCTGCGCGGCGCTTATTCCATAACCTGGCCAACTCACGCAATACAGTCTTGAGGCCGGCGCGGCCAGAACGATCCTCAAGCGGAAAATATGTGCCGCCGAAGAAAGGTTTGCCATTGGGAGCCAAAAAAATTGACATTGGCCAGCCGCCCTGTTGCGTCAGGATCTGCACGGCGGCCATATATATTTCGTCAATATCCGGACGCTCTTCCTTATCAACTTTTATTGAAACAAAGTGCTCGTTAAGCAGCCGCGCCAGGTCTTCATCTTCGAAAGACTCACGCTCCATGACATGGCACCAATGACAGGCGCTGTAACCGACAGATAGGAAGATTGGCTTATCTTCCAATCGCGCCTTGGTGAAAGCCTCATCGCCCCAGGGAAACCAATTGACCGGATTGTGCGCATGTTGCAACAAGTATGGGCTGGTCTCTTTTGCCAAAGCATTAGTGTGCATGGTTTAGCCCGCCTTGCCCAAGTACCGCAGCCTTTCGCTACATAAATCTTAAGCAAATTTTCGGCCCATGTGAACGCGAACCGGCCTTTGACTTTCAAGCAATGGTGAATATGCCACAATATTGCCAGATTCGGAAATGGTCTTCGGGGAGAACTCGGCTTGTTTGACTTGACGCTGACGCCATCCGGCCATCTTGCATTGCATGATGTTTCAAGCACGGATGCGGCCCAGTTGCCGGAAGCACTGGCTAAGGCAAAAATAACGAGACGGTGGTTCCTTGGTTCTTAACGCTCTTCAGAACAACATTGCCGCCATGTTCTTCCGCAATCTTCTTCACCAACGCCAACCCCAATCCTGTGCCTTGTCCGATGGCCTTAGTGGTAAAGAATGGCTGAAAAGCCTTCGCCTGCACTTCCGCGCTCATCCCACATCCAGTGTCGCTGACTCGTAACTCTAATTTGTTGTTCCCATTCTTGGCGCGCAAAACTTGAACGCGCACTGTTCCTCCGGATTGGGTCGCGTCAAGAGCATTGTTCAAAAGATTCAATAGCGCCTCGGAAATCCGCGCGCTATCCAGCACTACTGTTTTGAGACCAGGTTCAATCTCGCTGGTCAATGCAATTCCCGCCTTATGCGCCCGGCTCAGGACAAAAGTCAAAGTCCCTTTTAGCAGACCTGAGAGCTCGGTCTCAACTAACGTGAGAGCCTCGATTCTTCCGAGCCGGAGCATGCGCTCGGAGATGGTATCGATTCTTTTCAATGCCTCTTTGATGCATTCCAGGGACTCCTGCAAGGACGATTGATCTGGCCGTGCGTCTGTTTTTGCCAGGTTCAGGAAGCTGAACGCGCCTTGCAGCGGGTTGCGAATGTCGTGAGCCACGTCGGCCGCGAGCCGCCCGAGGAGCGCCAACCGCTGCTGTTCGGAGGCGATTTGTTCCAGGCGCAGTCTCTCCCGCTCCGCCCGCTTTTGTTCCGAGATATCAATGAAGGCCACCACCGCGCCATCGGTTTGCAGGGCAAGCGAAGTGACTCTGACAAGGAACCAGCGGCGGTTTACCGCCGCCTTAAACTCGGACTCCACCTCGACAGTTGTTTTCTCGCCCGACAATATTTCCCGAATACCTTTGGCGATATTTTCGCCCGTAGTTCCCGCAGCGCGGAGGGCTTCGAAAAAGTCGTTCGATGCGGCAGCGCGAGCCTGTATGGAATCACTGAGTTCGTGCGCGAAAGAAGGCCAGGTTGAGTTCGTGCTTACAAGCTTGCCGTTGCGGTCGAGCACCGCGATATGCGCGCCTATAGAGTCCATCACTCCGCGGAGTAGATTTTTTTGCGCGCTCAGTGAGCGGTTGGCCTTTCCCAACTCGCCAAGCTTGTCTTCCAACTTGCGGATCAAGGCCGAGTTATACTGCCGCAAGATGCCTGTTTCTTCGAGTTGCGGCTTGCGTGCCGGCTGCAGGCCGCCTGTCTGGCTGCTTAGAAGCACGGAACTGATTTCCGACAGGAACGCATCCGGCTCCGTAGGTTTCACAATGAAGAGATCCGCGCCCAGACTCAGAGCGAACTTTTCATCCTGCGGGTCCGTGTACGTCGCGGTGTAAAAGACAAAGGGGATTTTTCGCAATGCGGGATTCGCCTTCCACGTCTGGCACAAGGAAAAACCGTCCATAACCGGCATCAGAATGTCGGAGATGATCAAATCGGGTGCGGATTTTAGCGCATATTCCAGGGCTTCGGCTCCATTCTGCGCCTTGCAGACCATGTAGCCGTTCGCCTTCAGCAGCGCCTCGAGCAAGTAGAGGTTCGTGTCATTGTCGTCAACAATAATCGCGTGCGGCACGTCTCAGCCTCCGGCAACTTTTGCGCAATAATCCCAAACACGTGTGAAGTGCTCAACTGGCGCCCGCAGTTGCCAGCACTCGCGTCAATTCATCAAGGTTAACTGGCTTAGTCATGTGCAGGTTGAAGCCAGCTTCTTGAGCGTGTTCCTTATCTTCATTCTTGCCGTATCCGGTGATTGCTACCAGGTAGGTTGCGTGTGTCTCTGGGGAGTGGCGAATGGCGCGGGCTACAGCATATCCATCCATGTCACTGGATAGGCCAATGTCACAGAGCACGATGTCTGGTTTAAACTCGTTAACCCTTTTCAGACCGGAGGGGCCGTCTGTCGCAATATCTACGCTGGCTCCTTGCAGGGTCAGGAACGTACTGAGGCCATCGGCGAAATCAAGGTTGTCGTCTATCACCAGGACTTTCTTGTGGCCAATCGCCACACCTTTCTTGGGGTTCGGTATTTCGGCGGTGAGGATCTCGCTTAGGGGGAGGCGAATTGTGAAACGCGAGCCTCGCTTCAGGCCCTCGCTCGCCACCTCTGCTGTTCCGCCGTGCAGTTCCACTAAGCCCTTCACGAGGGCTGTTCCCAAGCCCAAGCCGCCTTGACTGCGCGCCAAGCCCACATTGGCTTGCCTGAATGCCTCAAAGACCCCCGCCAGCGTCTGTGACGTCATGCCAATACCCGTGTCTTGGACGGTCAACACCCCCGTTTTGCCGTCTGCGGTAGCGCGCAACTCAATTTTGATGCTGCCCACTTCGGTGAATTTTTTGGCGTTATGAAGGAGATTGCTTACCACCTGCGCGAGACGGGTGGCGTCGCCTTCTATCCAGTGTTGGCCAGCAGGCAAACTGGCGTCCAGTCGTATGCCGTGCTTTTCGATCTCGCCGCGAAAATCCTCTATAGTTGTGCGAACGATGCGCACCAGATCGACATGTTCTTTT
>CAZASC010000279.1:0-4614 GCA_964487695.1 uncultured Victivallales bacterium | reverse complement strand
TGCAGTTCGGCGAATGATTTTTCCTTTGGCAACACAGCGATAGAAATAAAGACAACAACAAAACAGTCAAACATCATAGAAATCTCATCAATGGACCAACTTGATGCAGAACAAGCTTGGATCGTATTGATAAGAGTACTTCATGTTCCTGAGTCATCCGGCGGAAGGACGATAGAATCGCTAGTAGCAAGCATCAGCGCGCGACTGGATTCCGTTGCCTTGGACTTGTTCAACAGAAGCATGGACAAAATCATTCATGCTTCCGATCTGCCCAAGATTGATTATCTGTCGCTGCAAAATGACGGAGACCCGATTGCACTTAAAGTGGATAGCACTTATCCTGTTCTGACCCGCTCGCGTATGGGCAAGATAAATGATCCAGCGTCTGCATCAATGCTCTGTAGTGTTAAGTACTCGATAAATGTTACGGATAAACTGTCCGCAGGTGTCACCGATATCCCAGGCCTTTTCTGGCGAGCATCAAAAGAAGGCAGAAAAGATGAGTAAGATCAGGGAAGACCTGCTGAAAGTGCTGCTGACGCGCGCAAAGCCACTGCAAATTCGAAAAGAACTGGAACTCCTTGAGTACTCCACGGATGAGATTGAAGGAGACCTTGCGACCGCCCTTCCAAACGACGAGAACACAATCGAACTCAGAATGTGGAGAACGATTTTTTCCAGCTGGGATAATGCTGAGGGGCGATGGGTTGAAAATACACTTCCGCGTTCAAAAGAACGCAGGAGTGTGATTCTAAGAAGACTTTCCATAGAGGGCACAGTACTTATCGAGAGTTTGTCGCAAGAAAGAAACATCCCCCTCAACGAGCCCCGAATTGATCTCGCCACAATTGTCGATGATCCCGACCATGAAGACTGGGTAACTACCAACAGAATGCCGGAAGATGGCTGGTGGGCGAGATACAGGAAACACTTGGAGAAAAGAGGGACGTGGGACCCGGTGGCGATAACCAAACTGGACATCGCAACAACACGTATTCTCAACCATCTGACGGATCCCAACGCCAAAATACTCCGCCGCGTCAAGGGCTTGGTGGTGGGTTATGTTCAAAGTGGCAAGACGGCAAACTACTGCGCACTGATAGCAAAAGCTGTGGACGCCGGATATCGCTTGGTTATTATTTTGTCGGGCCGAACCGACATTCTAAGAAATCAAACACAGGCACGACTGGACATGGAACTGGTCGGATGGAGCGGCTTGGATTCGAATGAACAGGAGTATTACAACGACAAGACACGCAGGGAACACCAAGATTACGAAGGCAAGTTCATAGAAAGCAGAACTGCCAAATTCAAATGTCTCAGGCTCACAAAGACCGAGAAAGACTTTAATGCGGGTTCCATAGCACTACACGATGTGGACGTTCCCTGTTTTGCAGTATTGAAGAAGATCACGAGGAGACTTGAGGAGTTTGCGAAAATCTTGGGTAAATCTGAATGGCGAAACAAGCCGGTCCTGCTTATTGATGACGAATCGGACGACGGGTCGATCAATACAAGCAAAACAAAGATCACCCCAACAGCCGGCCTAATAGCCAAACTCCTCCAAGCTTCTGACGCATCCCAGTACGTCGGATATACCGCAACGCCATACGCCAACGTATTCATAAGGCGCGACCGAGTCGAAGAACTGTTCCCGAAGGATTTTGTAATCTGCCTCGATCGCCCTGACCATTACATGGGAGCACTCGAAATGTTCGATCTCGGTGATTGTGAGATGACGGACGAAAATCCTATTCAAGCAAGCAATGAAAGAGCATACATTCGCCCTATTAGAGAAAACCCCGCTCAGGCAGAGAACCCGATCGCGCCACTCCCTGGCCTTGAAGAAGCTCTCGACGCCTTCATTTTGGCCGGCGGGATAAAGAAATGGCGGGAAAGCAATGGCGAAATGCACTTCAAACATCATACGATGTTGATCAATGCAGATCATTTGATAGAGCAACACAGAAGTATTGCAGAAGAAGTCGAAGGTTCACTCGACAAACTTTTCCCAAGAAAAGGCTTGGATGCAGGATGCGAAGAACGCCTAGAGAGATTATTGAAAAACGATTTCGTTCCTGTCTCATCTTCAAGGAAGGCATCAACACCGCAGGACTGGGGGCAACTCAAGCCATTCATTGAAGCTACCATAAATACAATCAGGCAAGGCAACATCCTGATAGTTAATTGCGAAGACAAGGGAAATACTCCAGACTTCGATGAGCCAAATGGCTGCTGGGCTATTCTTGTAGGCGGTGCAAAACTATCGCGAGGTTACACGATAGAAGGTCTGACAACGTCATACTTCTCGCGAAAACCTGGCCAACTTGACACCCTTGTGCAGATGGCTCGCTGGTATGGGTTTAGGAAGGGTTACAGCGATCTTGTGCGCTTATACATAAGGGAATCGTTACCCCTCAAGAGAAGTACACGCACCAAGAACGACAGGCCCCGAAAGAAATCAGAATATCGATTGATTGATGCCTTTCGTTTCGGGGCTCGAGTAGAGGAAGCCTTCCGGGCAAATCTCGTCCAGTATTCCAAGGATGTTAAACCGAGCGACATTCCGCCGCTCGTACCCTATGAGTTCGAAGATCTTCCAAAAGACTTCAAGTACTTGAGGCCTACCGCGCTCAACAAGATGCGCAGCGCAAAGCTTGAGACGACTTTTCTTGGCGGTGTAATAAGAACGGTCACAAGAATCGGCGGAAAGATGAGTTGCGAGAACAACGAAAAGCAACTGAAGAACTTTCTCGATAATTGCAGTGAACATCTCTCAGAGAAAGAAATGGCTTTCAATACAGGGAAACAAGTTGCGCTGACAGCACTCACTGATTCTAAGAATTATTTGGATTTCATAAGGAGAGTTCAATATTCCGATGCTGACAAGAGCGAACAACCAAGAGTCGTAAGAGAACAGGTTGAGGCATTAACACAGATGGCGCCGTTGCAGTGGCGGGTCATCATGTTTAAGCCAAAGAATAATGAATCTTTGCCGCTCACTCCGTATCAGTTGCCCGGCTGGACAAGAAACTACACAATGAGCGAAGGGAGACTTGTGTATGACAAACCGCTTGATCCAGGACATCGACGCATCGCAGCATGGCTTGCGAAGAATCGTGAAGGCGCAGGCTTAGCATCGCAAGATCGTGAAACGCTGGCACTTCAGGACGAAAAGTGCGGGGTTATATACATCGTACCATTCATCCACAAATCAAAAGTGGATCGGCAACTCTTTTACCTCTGGTGCTCGGTGTATCCAGGAACAGGGAAAGCCGGCGCATACAGGGTAAGAGAAGAAAGCACGCCAATTGCTTGAGAAGCGCATTGAAATGACAAACTCGAACCACAAAAGATATCCTGTTATAGATCTCTTCGCCGGTCCAGGGGGCCTTGGCGAAGGTTTTTCGTCGTTTGAAGAAGAAAGAGGACACCAATCGTTTCGTATCGGCCTCTCCATAGAAAAGGATGCATATGCACACCAGACACTCGAATTAAGGGCTTTTTACAGGCAGTTTCAGAAAGCTCTTTTGCCTGAGTCCTAGTATGAGTATCTGCGCGGCGATTTGACCCGTGAAGAATTGTTTATAAAGCATCCCCAGGAAGCCAACGCCGCAAGAAACGAAGCGTGGCTCGCCGAACTGGGCTCACCAAAGTGCCCAGAGTCGCAAGGCGATGAAAAAATCAAAAACGCAATATGCAGGGAAGAGAAATGGGTGTTGATAGGGGGGCCACCTTGCCAGGCGTATTCTCTGGTCGGGCGTTCGAGGATCATAGGTGCCAAAGGCCGAACACACTACGACGACGATCCCCGTCATTTTCTTTATCGTGAATACCTGCGAATCCTCAAAGTCCACAAGCCGCCTGTTTTTGTATTTGAGAACGTTAAGGGAATTCTCTCTGCGATAGTCCAAGATAAAGGAATCTTCAGCCGAATTCTCCAAGACCTCAAGGATCTGGGCTACGATATAAATTCTTTGGTCGAAGGCGAAAGAGATCTGCTGGGAAATATGGATCCCGCGGCCTTCGTGGTGCGGACAGAGGACTTTGGAATTCCACAGACACGACATCGTGTGATTTTGCTTGGAACAAGAAAGAATCTTCGATGGAAACCCCGGTTCCTTCGATCAGCGAACCGCATACCAGTCGAAGAGGTTCTGGGCGACATGCCACGCCTGAGAAGCGGCGTGTCAAAAGCAGATGATTCACCGAGCGATTGGAAGGAGACGCTAGAAAGTGTCTGCGATTCACCATGGTTTCGGGATGGATTGGATGCTGACGTCAAAAGAGTAATGCGCGACAGTATTGAGAGGCTGTCGCGTCGACTGGGGCGTGGAAGTGACAGAACGGTTCGCAAAGAAAACCATGTTCAGTTCGCACCAGAATGGTATGAAGATACACGTCTGAAGGGAGTCTGCAACCATTCAACAAGGGCTCACATCAAGCCAGACCTGCATCGCTACCTGTTTGTATCCTCATTTGCAAAAGCCCATGGCCGGTCACCGGAACTCCAACAATTCCCAACAGAATTGTTGCCTGCGCACAAGAATGTGCCGAAAGCAATAGCCGGGACGATGTTCAACGACCGTTTCAGGGTTCAAGTGCGAGAAAAAC
>CAZASC010000278.1:0-4620 GCA_964487695.1 uncultured Victivallales bacterium | reverse complement strand
CTTATCGCAAGCGTTATATACGGATCGTCCATCGTATAGAGGAATGTGCCGTCATTCAGTTTCATAATTGAAAAAATGAGGGCCAACAAAATAAGTCCAACTAAGGTCAGGGCTAGAACGAAAGCCGTCGTCTGAACACGGGAAAACGGCTTAACCGAGGTTAAATCCTGTGTTTGTACTTCTGGCGCAAGCGGGATCATAAAACAATCTCCACGGCTACGAAGTTGAGAATGACTTAACCATCATACTATTGCGCGTCTCCCTTTTCAGGGGCTCATGACTTTCTTGGTTCTCCTGATTTATCGCGCGGTAGTAGTGCGGGTCGAGTAAAATTAAGGGTGTCAAGGCTGCCTCGCAGGACGGCAGCCGAGTGTTCCTGACGGATTAGAGGATTGTGCCAACACTCGCCGAACGAGACAATAAATACGCGCAGCAAACGATACTGTCGAGAAGTGCGGCGACGCTGGGCATCGTTTGCCCAATGGCGAATGAAGGAGACCGGGCGGTAGCATTCTGCCGGGCGGTATTGGAACAGTGCGCGGGCTTCAAGAAAGTTATATTCTATGCGGTTTTCGATCGAGTCAACAAAGACTCCAGCCTCGATCGGATGCGCGAATTGGAGCGGACTGAACCGCGATTGCAGGTGGTGTGGGCTCCTGAAAACCGGTGCGTCGTTGACGCCTACATGCGCGGGTACAACGAAGCTCTCAATGCCGGATGCGACTGGATTCTTGAAATCGATGCCGGATTCAGCCATCAGCCTGAAGATATTCCGCAGTTCTTCGACGCCATGGAGAAAGGAATGGACTGCGTTTTCGCGAGCCGTTTTATCGGACGCATTGAAAACAGCTCCATCAAGCGGCGCTTTATCAGTTGGGGCGGGACCAGGCTTTCGAATCTGCTTCTGGGCACGCGACAGACGGATATGACCAGCGGCTTCGAGTTATTTTCGCGCCAGACTCTTCGCATGATCTTAGACCGTGGAATTCAGTCCAGGGCGCATTTTTTTCAAACCGAATTAAAAACTTATTGCAGAAATCTTAAGTTTGTTGAAGTGCCAATTACTTACCGTTCCGCGAGTCCGCGTCTTGGTTCATCCGCGCTCAAAGAAGCATTTCGTCAACTGTGGCGCCTGTTCCGGCTACGTTTGAAAGGGAAGTTGTGAATCATCAATCGTCAAACAAAGCATATTCAGAGCCAACATTGGGAAGATACGCGGCTGTCGATGCAGGCATTTGAGTTTAGAGGATTGCGAGACCGAATATGAAGACAGTTATCGTTACTACGACCATTAACCCTCCAACTGCAGCGATTGAGAAGTTTCAGTCGATGAAGAACTGCGAACTGGTAGTTATAGGCGATAAGAAGACGCCCGGCGACTATCATCTCGACCGGGGTATCTACGTCACGCCTGAAGAGCAGGAAAAGTATGATCCTGAGCTATCAGAGGCCATAGGATGGAATTGCATTCAGCGGCGGAATATGGGCTTGCTCTGGGCTCATGATATGAAGGCTGACATCGTGGCGGTGGTGGATGACGACAACATCCCGCTCGACGGATGGGGCGAGCATCTGCTGGTGGGCAAAGATGTGGAAATGGATTATTACGAGACGGAGTTACCCGCCTTTGATCCCGTGGGCGCTACAAATCATTCGCTTTTGTGGCACAGGGGCTACCCGCTTCAATTATTGCCTATGCGGAACTACATTAAGAAGGTACGGAAGACCGTGCATGTGGATGTGCAAGCGGATTTCTGGAACGGAGACCCGGACATTGATGCGCTGTGCCGCATGGAACACGCTCCAGAGTGCGTGTTCGATCCGAAGGCCTTTCCAATGTGCGCGAACAAGATGGGGCCTTTCAATTCGCAAAACACTTTTATCGCCGGTAAATGCTTGAAGGATTACTTTTTATTTCCTCATATCGGCCGGATGGACGATATATGGGCTTCGTACTATCTTCAGGCCAAGGGGTACCGCGCTATGTGGGCCAAAGCATCTGTAATTCAGTTGCGCAATCCTCACGACCTGGTTCGCGATATGCAACAGGAGTATTTGGGCTATGAGAATAACCTGAAGCTGGTTCAGGATCTGGCTCGCGATCCCGAGTCGATTACAGCGTACCTTCCCGAGAGATCGAATCGAGCATTCGAACTTTACCGGAGACATTTTAATAATGCGTAAGATACTGGTTACCGGCGCTGCCGGGTTTGTCGGGCGGCATATGGTCAAGCGCCTGTTGGAGGCTGGGGACGAAGTTCATGCCGTGGATTGCGTGGCGGAGTTTACCGGAGGCATTGATCCGGCAAGCGGTTGGCCGCTCTTTGACCCGCGAGAATACCCGCACTTTCATTTTTATAAAGAAGATTGCCGGAGCTGGTTCAGGCGGGTGAAGGATAGCGATTTCGACTACGCATTTCACCTGGCAGCCATGGTTGGCGGGCGGCTGATGATTGAAAACAATCCACTAGCGGTTGCGGACGATCTTTCCATCGACGCGGCGTACTGGGCATGGGCCAAAGAGGCCCGGCCGAAGAAGACCGCATGTTTCAGTTCGAGCGCGGCATATCCTATCAAGCTGCAGCGGCGCGACGATTATGTGCTTTTGAAAGAGGAGATGATCTCCTTCGATACCGACATTGGCATGCCGGATATGAGCTACGGATGGGCCAAGTTGACCTGCGAATACCTGGCTCGACTGGCGTATGAGAAGCATGGACTGAAATCGATATGCTATCGTCCATTCTCCGGATATGGCGAGGACCAGGATGATGCTTATCCATTTCCCAGCATCTGCAAGCGCGTCTTGGCGGAGCGCGGAGCGAAAACGCTGCATGTGTGGGGAGATGGAACGCAAATGCGCGACTTCATTCACATAGAGGATTGCGTGGCTGGCGTGATGGCGACGATCGACAAGATTGACGACGGCGCAGCCGTGAATCTCTCCACAGGCATTCTTACCAGCTTTATTGACTTTGCGAAACTGGCTGCCGGATTTGCGGGCTATCACCCTGAGGTGAAAGGCCTATCCGATAAGCCGGCCGGAGTATATGCGCGGGGCGGCGACACGGCCAAACAAAAGAAACTTGGATTTGAGTACAAGGTTGACTTTATGACCGGCATCGAGAGAGCGTTGAAATACTATTCGGAAGTGAGTTAGCTGTAACTTATCGTACTTACTGTCGTTTCATTAGCTGTATATTCCAACCAGGCGGGTTTTCCGGAATCGTAACTACCGTTCCCGCGGGAGCTGCTTCAACTTGCTTGACATACTCAGCGAAGTTCATATCCTGATAGGCGGGATGAACCCAGTCTCGAACGATTCCAAAACACATTAAACATAACAAGACCGCCGAAACGGACTTAAGCATCGCCTTTCCGCCGCGGAAGCACCAGAGGATGGACCACGCGAAGGCGAGAGTGGGGAAAAACCAATAGCGAATGCCCTCCGCTCCCGCAAGCATACCCCACATGGAGACGCCGGCCGGCGGGGATGCCGTGGGAGAAATGAGCGCGGCGGCCAGGATCATGGAAGAAAGGAAAAGGAGCAGCCGCATCTCCAGGGTGGACCTGCAGAAGCAGATCGCAGTAATGGCGATTCCGCCAACTGCTACGCAGAGGAGGAAGATGAGAAGTTGGGGGCTTGAAGATGCCGCCAGCCCGTTTCCACCAATGAGCGTGGCAAGAAAGACATGCCCAGCCAGGATGCGCGCAAAGAGCGCGGGACTGGCGCCCAGGGCGAAATGCGGGCGACCGGTGAATCCTCCGCTGAACAGTTCTCGGGCTTGAACAAAACAACATGCGGTAACGACGCAAACTTCTGTCCAATGCCAGCGGTCGCGTCTTCTCCAGGCGAGGAAAAGCGCAATGGGGAACAGGAAGATGCTGAACGGCCCGGTCAGGCCGCTGAGCAACAAGATGGATAGATCGAAGATTCGGCCCGCAATCCCTTTCGGAGCAATGGCGACAAGAAGCAGGAACGCGCAAAGGGCCAGGAACCATTGCGTATTGTTGATGCCGATGCTCATTTCTCGAGTGTTCGGCAGCACGAGATAAATGCCTGCCAAAAAACCGCGGAAGCGCAGACTCCCCCACGCAGAGGAGCGCGATGAAAGCAATAGGGATACAGGGAGCGCCTGAATGACGATTGCGATGAGGTTAAGAACCAGGGGAGCCATAGTTAACGGCACAAGCAGCGAAAGCGAAGCGCCCAGGCGGGGGAAGACATGATAGTAACCTTCATAACTGCGGAACAATGCGGTCCACCAACCGTAGTTATAAGCATCGGCAAAAAAGACGTGCCCATCTTCAACGCAGAATTGCGGGTTGAGCAAGGTGTCCGGGCGGCGCGAAACAAGCACAGCGCAGGTAAACAGAAAGATAACGGCGTGCTGCCAGGCGCCAAGCACAATTTGCCGCTCGTCTTGCTTTGTCATGGCGTTCATTCAGGTTCTTACGAGCCTTGTTGTATTTCAGAATAATACTTCTGATGCACTTTTCTTCCCGTGGCGTCAAATCTTGGCACGCGCTTGATTCCCCACTTATGCATCACGTAGCTTGCCGTGGTGGCCAGCACTCCCAATCCATATTCCACGCTGCGCTTGAAGTTGATGGAAGAGG
>CAZASC010000277.1:3267-4636 GCA_964487695.1 uncultured Victivallales bacterium | reverse complement strand
GACAGAGCAGAAGCGCATTGCGCCGTTTATCAACGCACGCAAAAGCAAACATGCCGTCCAATGCCGCAAGCCCTTTATCTCCCTTTTCTTTGACCCATTGGAGTAGAACTTCCGTATCCGTGGAAGATCTGAAGGTGTGCCCCTGCCGTTGGAGTTGCGCCCTGAGTTCCTTGAAATTGTAGATTTCGCCGTTGAAACTGATCATCATCGTATCTGAATCGTCCGACATGGGCTGATGTCCGCGCGACGACAGATCCAGGATGCTCAATCGTCTATGCCCGAGCACCCACCCTTCACCAACCGCAATACCCTCGTCATCTGGACCGCGATGTCCCATGATCCTGCACATCCGCAAGACCGCGTCATGGTGTTGTTCCGCGCCTTTTCCAACGACTCCACAGATTCCACACATATGCCTATTCCCTGGCTTTAACGATTCATTCTGACTATCACGGGGGGCGTTTTACCGTTGGCCGTTGTTTCCAATTCCGCAACACGTTCAAAGACAACCGTCATTTCCCGTCCCAGCGTCTTTTTGAACTGCTCGACAATTGGTTTTACATCTTTCTCCGACGGAGATTCATCGCAGATGAGTCTGATCTGAATGCGGTCAAGGGCCTCCTGAACAATCTGAAATCCTTTCACCCACTTGAACTCCTTCAGTAAATGCGGCGCAAATATACCTGTCAACGTGTCGCCTTTGGTGGTGTACAATACTTCCTGCAGCCGGCCTTCCACACGATCCAACAGCGGGAAAGGAAGCCCGCATGGGCAGATATTTCTGCCCATGGCTCCCAAATCGCCAATCTCGTATCGAATAAAGGGGTTAGCCATATTGCGGAGATCCGTGACAAGTATCCTGCCTGTCTCTCCAGCAGGTAGTGAGTTGCCACTTGCATCCACGACCTCTACGAGCAGATTGTCGGAGGAAATATGGTAACCGTCGTGCCTGTTGCACTCCATGCCGATTAACATAACTTCACGACTGCCGTAAGACATGAACACTTCGCGACCAACCCAGGTCTCAAGCATTTCCCGATCGCCGGGCTTGAGCCCCTCGGCTGCACTCACAACAGTCCGAGCTCTCCAGGAAAGGCTATCGGGATATCCGCCCACAAACCGTGCAAGTTCGGCCAATCTTCCGCCGTATCCGACGATGGCCTCCGGACGGAATCGATTTATTTCATGGCAGCACTGACGTTTTCTATCATCGCCAAAAAGGAAATTATTGAAGAATTTGCGATTCTGGAGCTTGTTGACAATCTTCTTCTTGAGATTAATGAGTGGCGATGGTTTCTCTATGGGAATGCTCCAGATATAATAACTTCTGCGCCCTTCCTCGGCTCCAGCCCAAGAGTAGCCACGATCA
>CAZASC010000277.1:0-3257 GCA_964487695.1 uncultured Victivallales bacterium | reverse complement strand
CGTAGCTTTCGCGAGTCATGTAGAATCGAACCGGTACTCCCGTCGAGCCACCGGTGGCGTGGACAAAACTTCCTGGAATAGGCGGGACGCTCAAACTATCGAATAAGGCCTTTTGATCTTCTTTAGTCCATATCGGCAAATCTTCAGGACGTACTCGCTCGCCGGAAACAGGCAAACTTCCCCTGAATGCACGGACTTTGTCCGCATAGGATGGAAAAGAATCTATTGCGGAATGAATTCTTTTCCGAAACAACTGGGCCGCATACTCGGCCAGATCGTCACAATTCCTCGAAGCGTTCCGGGCCACTTCGTTGCGAATGGCCACGCGATTGAAGCCTCGAATCCGGCCGTATGTGTCGCTGAGAAAGCGAAAAATCATGATGGAATTCCGCCTCCCTGCCATATGGTTTTGATGACTTTTGCCGGATTGCCTGCAGCGAGAGTGCCAGGAGGCACATCCTTCGTTACTACTGAGCCAACTCCGATCACTGAATTCCGGCCTATTCGCACTCCCTTGAGAATCGTCGAACGCGGGGCAATCCAGACACCATCCTCTATGATCACCGGCTTTATGCCGCTCGAATCAACGCCTTCGCCGGCCCTGCGCAAATCGGCGTCAAGCGGATGGCCATCGTTGTCCTGAATTCTTGTCTCATTGCCTATCAGGCAATTGGCGCCAATCGATATTCTCTCCGCCGCAACAAATGCACAGTTGTGTCCCACAAAAACGTTGTCGCCAATGAGCAGTTCCGGCACGCATTCTCCACAACCGGCAAATCCTATGCCGATTTTTCCAGACAGATAGGCATTGGCGCCGACCACTATCCGGCCATTGCCACGGATGTAAGGGATCCGCTCAATTCGCAACCCGCTGCCCACTTCAGCAATGGATCGAAATACCGGTTCAACCACCAGTATCTTCCAACCTGCTCGACCTGATTCGGCGACTACTACACCAGCCCTGTAGAACAGACGTATGATTGGCCTGATCGCCCGCGGCACGGGTATTCCCAACTTTAGAACATGCTTGATTGTTTTCCTGGCATTCATCTCTGTCTGTCTCTTTTGTTAATCAGCTCCTGCCCGTCAAATACCTGATGAGCAGGCTGAGCCATTTTCGCCTGGTTCGATGCCTTGAAAGCATGTTTCGCAAGAATGCGCGTGTCCACAAAGCAATTGCCATCCCTTTCGCCCCTCGATTAAAAGCCATCCAGGATGCATTCCACAGTTGATTTGAAAACGCAACGTTTCGCAAGTCGGGCCGATCCGCAAATACACCGCCATTGGCAAAGGCTTTGTTTAACACTCGCATCCCTTGGGGAAGAAATCTTCTATCATCCATACTAAGACTGCCCGATCGCACATTGTACTGCGCAATCGGAATTCCGATTCTTGCTGCCGAATGCCCCGCGACGATGCGCATCCATAAATCGTAATCCTCGGGCCCCCGAAACTGCTCATCAAAACCGCCCACCTCCTCGATCGCTGTCTTTCTGGCCAGTACGGTCGAAGTTGCAACGGGATTCCCCATGGCGAACTCATTCAGAAGAAGCAATCGCATGTTCGTGGTCGTTACACTGGAAAGTTGCCGAACCGACAAATCCAACTGAGGGGAAAGAGTATTGCAATTCCGCAACTCCGCTGTCGCCGATGATTGCCCCCCATTCTGATCGCCCCAATTAATTCGCCGTTTCTCAATGCCATCGAACACGGCAACTTCGCCGCACCACATGGCAATATCCGGATGCTTTGCAGCCATTTCCATTTGAACCGCCAATTTGCCGGGCAGCCACGCGTCGTCCGCGTCGAGGAACGCAATCCATTCCCCCTTTGCCGATGCTATTCCATAGTTCCGCGCCGCGGCTGGACCGGCGTTGCGCGCGAGACGCAAGAATCTGAAACATGGACCGTAAGGAGACTGTTCGGTGTTCAGTGTTCGGCATGCCTGGCCGGAGGTTCCTGTCGGAGGCGGGAGTTCAGCGCCGGAATCCTCACTTGAGCATTGAGCATTGAGTGTTGAGTGTTGAGTGTTTCCCTTCTCCATCTCACCTGAGAATCCTTCGGCTTGACCGAGAGCAATCTTATACCCATGTTCTTCCATCCATTCCTTGACTACATCAACAGTACTGTCCGTTGACGCATCATCCACCACAACGATCTCAACTTGAGGCTGCTGAGTTACTGAAACGCTCTGCGTTTTTACCGAGTTCAAGGCTGCACGGATCGTCGCGGCGGAATTGTATGCCGGGATAATAACGCTGGCGGAAAATGTTGGCAACTCATTCATAGGTAAAAAAGATACAGCACCTCATACCAACCGACCCCACTCTTCGCGGAAGGATCATGTTGAATGAGCTTCTCGATCACTTCCTCCGCCTGAACATCTGAATGCCCGTGCTGCGACGAGATTACTGCTGCGTGAGGGAAAAAGACGGTCCCGCAACCGGAGCATCGGCATTTCTATAAGTTCGGCCACACCCACACCTATAATCACGCTGCCTGCGATGTAGAACAGCGTTCCGAACAACGCACAGGACAGAACGCCCAGCCCCAATGCTGTCGTCATCCAGTGCACTCCATCGCGCACTGGCATATGCCACAGGTAGATGCTATAGGAGTAAGCACCGAGCCGCCCGATGGTTTCCATGCGGCGAATGAGGACAGCTTTGAATCGCCCTTCCCAATAAACAAATTGGGCCATTATGATTCCGCATCCAAGAAAGACAGGTGTGTATCCAAGCGCAAGGAACCACAGTTTCTTTGTTGCCTCCATCCCCATCCGCATCGCACCAACCGAGACCACGACGATCACCGCAATTAGAAACTGCAAGATGGCTCCCCGCTTCAAAAGCCTTCCAAGCCTGGCGGATTCAAAATGGTATAGATAAGAGAGAAGCACCCCAAACATAAGGGTATCTATTCGAACATGGGTCCTCATGAAGTAGTCCGTCGAGTCAACGCCGCCGACAACGGCAGAGATCCTCAATCCCAACGTCACACATGCTACGCCAAGAAAGATATAAGGTAGCGAACGAAACGGATCCTTAGCCTGCTTATTGAGCGTCGCCAACCCTATGAGACACAACGGCAGGCACAGATAGAAATGCTCCTCAACCGCTAACGACCATGTGTGCCCCCATCGCAGCGGCGGCAGATAGTTCTGAAGGTAAAAGAAGTCCGAAAGAAACCGACACGCCGGTATGGGGCGCCCTGATGCAATATTAGGCAGCACCGCATAGGCGAGCAGCACATAAAAG
>CAZASC010000276.1:0-4665 GCA_964487695.1 uncultured Victivallales bacterium | reverse complement strand
GCGCCAGCTTTGGGAGCTGAAAGTCGCGGGTTCGAATCCCGCCGCCCCGACCATTAAAAACGCCACTATTTCCTTGATATTACGAATATTTATTGCCTTCATCCCTTCTCTTCTTACACCTTAAAAACCAAAATAAGTGACAAATAAGTGACAATGTTGTTGACGATTGCACAGAATCTTGCATTGAATAGCACAGTGTTGAAAACGATTGCCGAGAGGTCTTATGTCGCTCGAAATAAAAGAAACAAGTCAATGGTGGTATGCCCGGTATCGCCGCAACGGGAAGACCAGGCTTATCAATCTAGGTATAAAGGTTGAGGGAGAGAGACCCGATAAAGGGATAGGTCAAGCCGGTGATGATCGTTTTGAGCGGTCACGTGGTAAAGCGCTTGCGAAGCATGATCAGATTCTGGATGAGATTGCCAAGAAGAATAATGCTCAGGAGTTGACTCAAAGAATCATCCAGATAAAAACTGGCGATCGGCAGCAATGCATCACACTGGATAAACTTATTGAGTCCTGGGAACGACTGCCCCATAGACGTATCCCCTGTTCGGCATATCTCTCCTGTTGCAGAACCACGTTCCAACGCTTTGTGGATTTTCTGAAAAGCAAACACTCCGCTGTTGAAGGTATTGACGACATTACATCCGAGATGGCTCGCGAGTTTATGCATGAGGAGGAAAAACGAGGCGTCTCCCCTCGAACGTGGAATATAACACTAGGACTTCTCCGTGGCTTGTTCAAACATCTCCAACCCGATGCTGATGCGTACAGAAGATATTTATCGACGGCGCAAGGGAAAATAGAAAAGGCAATCCATCGAGAGCCATTCAGCGAAGAAGAGATCAAAGCCATCCTTGATGCGGCGCAAGACAATGAGATGATGCGCCCCCTAATCGTAACTGCCCTTTGCACCGCCATGCGGCGTGGCGACTGTTGCCTCCTGGAGTGGAAATCCGTTGATCTGAAGAACCGGCTTATCACTGTCAAAGCCAGCAAGACCGGCGAGACGCTTGAGATCCCTATGATGTCCCTACTCTACGATGAACTCGCCCGGACTCCTCGGAATGATAAGAAATATGTATTTCCAGAGGCAGCCAAGATGTACATGGCGAATGCGGACGGACTAAATGTGCGACTTTCTGAGATTCTGCGACGGGCTGGCTTTGTCAATAGGGAAACCGTCGAACGCATCAAGGCGGCAGAAAAAGGAGAAATACCCACTGGCCCTCAACTTCCACCAGATGAGCTAAAAAAGCTGGGCATGTCCGCAATCGCTGAGGCTAAGATGATCTCTGCAAAACGCCAGCGCATGACAAAGATATTTGAGCTATACTTGATTGGCCGGACCATGCCATCAATCGCCGCCGAGATGAATGTCAGTAAAGGAAGCGTCTCTTGCCACCTGAATGAAATTGAAAAAATGATCAATACGCCAATCGTGCGCGGCAGGAAACAATTCATTATCCCGGCTATCATCCGGGGTAGTACTCAAACTGAAGGTTCTGGTCCGCGATTAAAACTCGCAAGCGTAAAAGGCTGGCATAGCTTTAGAACAACGTGGATTACGCTGGCATTAACTGCCGGCCTGCCCATGGAATTGGTTCGCCGCGTGAGCGGCCACACAACAGCCGATGTTGTCCTGAAGCACTACTTCCGGCCCGGCCGCGAACAATTCAGACAAGCCCTTCAAACGGCAATGCCTAAACTTCTCACTAATGGCGCCAAGACCCGCGATGAACAGGTACTTGAAATTCTGGATAACATGTCCCAAAAGACGTGGAAGCAGGATTCTCAGGCCATCCGCAGTCTCATGATCAAGCAATAGCGAGGCATCACGACGCCTTCCTCAAACGGACACCGTTATTCACATCACATGGTCTGATCCATTCTTCGGCACTCCAGTGACACAACCCACTACTGTAGAAGTCGCGCCTGTTCTATATATATTCATGAAGGGCCAATTCCGGGCGGTTCTCAACTCCAGCTCACTTTGAATGCCTCAAGATTACTATATATATACAGGACTGATTCAGCCGAGTCATTCTCCCTCAATTGCACAGTTTTGTCCTGCCGAACAGCGTTATTCATACCAGCAAAACAACGATACGCCATACGCCAGCCATAGACATGCTGCGCTCCACACTCGGCTGTGACGCCTGAAGACGCAAGACTTGCAGGCTTCTACCCATTTTTGGGCCTCAAATGTCAAAAGGAAGGGACGGTCATTTCGCATCGCAACAACATCAAACAGGAGGAATCAGCTATGTTCAGATATCCATGGCCCGCATCGGGTCTGGAAAAACAGGATATGCGGCTCTTATACGCCGCGCGCGAGTCACAGACACCAAAAATACCCATCACACACCTATTGGTTCGCGCAGTTCGGCAAGCATATGGGTGTTCAGAGGTTGTAAGTGACAAAGAAAGGGCTGCCGACAAGGCAGCGTGACGCTGTTTAACGAGAATAAGGAGGATTACTACACATGCAATTGACAGTATCACGACATGAACTCAAAGAAGCAGTCACCGGATTCAGCAAGGTGATCGGTACGCACACGAGTTTGCCCATCTTGGCCTGTGTGCGATTCAATAGTAACGGCGTCATTACGGCCGAGGGAACCGATCTCGACCAGACGGCACGCTACACATTTGCCAACGCAACGGCAGACAGGCACGGTGTATTCACCGTACCGCTGGCCAACCTCAAGGAGCTGGCAAAGGGTGATGAGAAGGACAGCATAGAGTTCGAAACCGGCGCCGGCACGACTGTTAATATCACCAATCAGGTCGGCACCCAGACCGTAAAGCATCCGCTGAACGGCATGGATCCGACTGAATGGCCTGTATGCCCAGCCGAAATCGCTACAATGCCGGCGGCCGGTTTTCTGGAAACATACCGGAAACTGATACCGTTCGCGTCAACGGACAATACCCGCTACGTGTTGAACGGTATATTCATCGAAGTGGCCGACAAAGGTGAGCATCCAGTGACCATGGTCGCAACGGATGGCCGCAGGTTGAGCTTATGGAACACGATGAACCTGCCGCTATCGAAGTCAGTCATCATCCCCACGACGAAGTTTCTGTCGTGGAACGGGCTGGCTGGCGATACCAGTATTGGACTCAGGACGGAGCGGAAGAAGAAAGAAGTCCGCGTTATGGGCCTGGGTATGAAGGTGGGGCCGTGGTTTTACGATGTAAGGGTCGTTGATGGAATATATCCCAACTTCCGCCAGGTCATCGGAACATCTGAGGACAGCGTGAACCGGATTACCTTTACTGATCAGGACGTTACAACGTTACGGAAGATCCTGCCCACGTTTCCGGGTTCCAGCGGTTATGACGCTGGCATCAAACTGCGTGCAGGGACGGACGGTAATCTGGTCATCGCAGGCAAAGGCAAGGAAGACAAGACCGAGACGGCGCTGGAGCTGAACGGCGGCAGCAAATATGAAGGCGAGATGCCGGCCATCGGCGTCAACGGTTTCTATCTGCTCGACGCCCTCGATGCAGGTTTCCGCGTGTTCACAACGGCGGATAAAGTGACTCCGCTACGGTCAGAAGACGGCAAGGGCGGAATTCATGTTCTGATGCCCTTGAAGATAGGCGACACCCCTGTGAAGCGGGTGCCCACCAGCACAGCTGAGAAAACGAACGAAACAACCCCGCCATCGGCAGAACCCGCGGCGGAACACAACAAGAAGGAGGTAGAGATGCCAGAGAATAAGGAAACGAAGACGGGAACGACGGAGAACGAAGTAACGGCCTTGGACAAGGTGCTGGTCGCGTATGAAACCGCGAAGCAGAAGGTCAGGGAAGCCAACCAGGCGCTTTCTGAGATCGCCGACGCGGTCAAAGCGGCGGTCAAGGAGCAGAAGCAGCAACGCGCTGAAGTCGAGAACGTCAGGCAGACACTGGCGAAGTTGCAGACGCTCAAGATAGCGTAATCAGGTTGCGCTACAGTTCAACCAATGAGGCCGTCCCTGTCGAAAGATGGGGGCGGCTTTTGTCATTTCAGGAGGGATACATGGGACTATTTGAAATAATGCTCGGGATCGACAAAGCCGCCAGAGATACCGGCAAACGCTGCAAATTGCGGGTGCTTGCCCCAGATTCACTCACGGCGGCGATCCAGGCTGAGGCAATGATTGACGCCACGCTGGATGATCCGAAGACGGAATACAGCCACGCAATGGCTTGCAGGCAGATCAACAGACCTGCGGCTATGGTAATGGCGCTGGCAGCGTAGTCAGAAGAAACAACAGAAACAACAACAGGAGAAGACACAATGCTCAAAGCAATTGTGAGTTACAGTAAGAAAATACCGGTGCCTGGTTCTGATTTCTCGTCGCAAGGTTATAGCCTATCGCTGGAGACCGAGATTCCAGAGACGGACGCAAAGGCGATCAAAGAGCGGTTGACCCAGACTTTCCAGGTGGTGAAGAGCCAGGTGGAACAGGAATTGGCGAACGGTCAGGCAAAACCGGCGCTGGATGTGTCTGAAAACCACGTTGATTTGTCGAAAGGCACCACGGACAAGGCCAGCAACGCACAGGTCAAGTACATCACAGACCTGGCGAGGCAGCAGAACATTTCAATCAGCGATCTAGAGCGGATTAAGTAATAGTGTAGCCAACACAGCCAGTTTGTGGTAATGTT
>CAZASC010000275.1:0-4665 GCA_964487695.1 uncultured Victivallales bacterium | reverse complement strand
CTTTCGGATAATGAAATGCTGGAGAAATTGCGCGGCGTGCTCAACAAACACGGTCGCATCTGCGGCATACTGATCGACGAGGCCGACGACCTTCCTTCCGCATCAGCGTTTCGGTCTCGTTTCGGTAGTTTGGTCTCCGCTTACAAGTTAATCGGCTACGATCCCGGCATTGATTATGATTTTATCGAGGTCAACCGTCGCCTCCGCCAAGAGCATCCCGTGTTGGTGGCGCGGGTGGTCCGCCAAATCGAGGAACTCGGCGCGGTGGCGCGGTGGGACGAAAAACACGAGATTGTTCATCTGAATGACGAACTCCGCGTTTCTATTGTCCTTTGTCGGCACTGCACGACGCCTGGCGGGTCGTCGCGCTGGCTGGTTCGACTGGATGACGGGTTAAAGCCGGACATTACCGTGGCGGTGCGGATGGACGCCGCCAATGCCGGAATCCGAGACTATTACCTGCTGCCAGCGATTGATATGACTTGGGAAAACCTGCATGTTGGGGAAGAGAACGGCATTTACCTGGACGCGTATCGCTTTGACACGCTGGAATATCTCTTCGGGATGGCTCAACGCACAAAACTACAGGAGACTGCATGAACGACGACGTACAAATGATTCCAATCGACCACATTCGCATCATCAACCCGAGACTTCGGAACAAAGCAAAATTTGAGGTGATTGTGGATAGCATTAAAAAACTTGGGCTGAAAAAGCCGATTCAGGTGAGCCGCCGTTCGGCGGATGAAGGAAACGAGCCGGGTTATGATCTGGTCTGCGGGCAGGGAAGAATCGAGGCTTGCATGGCCTTGGGCTACAAAGAAATTCCAGCGATTGTAGTCGAGGTGAGCAAGGAAGAGCGGTTGCTTCGGAGTTTGGTGGAGAATGCGGCTCGGCGATTTCCTATTCCGGCAGACTTGTTGCGCGAAATTGAGCGGTTGAAGGCCGCTGGTTATAACAATGGCGATATTGGCAAAAAGTTGGGAATTTCTGATTCGTACGTCAGCAATTTGATGACGCTAAAGCGGGCGGGAGAAGAGCGGCTTATCACTGAGGCGCTGAATGGCAAAATTCCAATTTGGGTCGCCATCGACATTGCGAAAACCGAAGACGTGGAAATGCAGCGGGAATTGCTTAAGGGACTCGAAAGCAAGAAACTGAACCATATTTCCATTCGGGTCGTGAAGCGCATTATCGAGCAACGACGTTTTCTTGGAAAAACCCGAGTTCGAGGAGATCGAGACAGCCAGGCCAGCGCCGATAGCATGGTGAGTATTTACAGGCGCGAGTGTCAGCGCCAGAAACTCCAAGTACGGAAATCGAAACTATGCGAGGAGAAACTTCTGTTTCTGGTGAAGGCGTTCGACAAACTGGTTGGGGACGAAAACTTTGTCAATTTGCTGAGGGCCGAGGGTTTGTTCACCATGCCAAAATACCTATGTGCGAAAACGTCTCATACACACGAGGAGGCCGCATGAGTGCTGCCAAAGTGGCATTCGAAATGAAAACGATCAAAGTGTCGCTTGATCTGATTCTACCTGTACGCCGAATGAAGAATCCGCATAAGACGATCAGCCGGTACAAAAGGATTCTGACCTCTATCAAAGAAGTAGGTCTGGTCGAACCGCTGGTAATCCATCCGCAACGGGATAAATCTGGCACCTACATGCTCCTCGACGGGCATCTTCGGCATAGTGCCTTAAAGGAACTGGGCATGACGGAAGCGGACTGCATTATCGCGACCGATGACGAAAGTTTTACGTATAACGCCCGGATCAGCCGGTTGCAGCCGATCCAAGAGCACAAAATGATTGTCAAAGCCGTGCAAAACGGAGTGAAGCCAGAGAGAATTGCCGCGGCCCTCGACATGCCACTGAGCGCGGTGCGTGCATCTATGAACCTGCTGGACGGCATTCATGCCGAAGCAGCCGACATGTTGAAGGATAAGCCGATCAGCCCCAAAGCGCTTCGGTTTCTAAAAAAAGTGACAGGCGTTCGGCAAATTGAAATGGCTGAGTTGATGGTGAATGCGAACATATTCGCATCTGGATATGCCGAGGCGCTGTACTTGGGCACATCACGAGGTCAACTGGTCGATTCTGAAACCCCGAAAGTCAAAGAGGGATTGTCGCGGGAAGAAATCGCGCGCATGGAGCAGGAGATGGAGTCATTGGAAAAGGATTTCAAGGCAATCGACGAAGCATTTGGGGAGAACATGCTGAATCTGACGGTGGTGAAGGGATACACGAAAAAGTTGTTGGAGAACGCGAAAGTGATCCGCTTTTTGAAGGCGAACTATCCTGAGTTTCTGAGCGAATTTGAATGGATCGCGGCGGCGGAAACTTTGTGATGGCATTTAGATCATCCACTGCGGTCATAATAGAACCGTTTGGCGCGGATTGCCGCGACCAGAATCCGCCGGAACCAGCGCGCGCTCCGCGCCGTGATCGCACCCTGATGCCCGTTCGACCACTTTGCTCCGCGTGCGTTCGTTTCGGCTTGAGGACCGCGCAGTTGCGCGACGCTTCCGTTGGGGGTTGGCCCGGTCATTCCGCTCCTTCCACCGTTCCTCTAAACGCTTCACGGTTGCAACGTTCCTTCCCCCAGCAGCCAACTTCCTGGCGAAGCACTCGAACGATCCATGAATCGAGCGGCAAATCAGCGCCACTTAAATCATGCTGTAAATCGTAATTTTCGTGCTCGCGTTCCATAACCCATTCTGATACAACAACGATACCACGCCGGGAAATGGCCCAATGCGGGTCCCGCTTTGGCGCGATTGAGGTGATCTCATGCAATTCAGAATCAGACATCTTGAGGATGACGGAATGGAAGGCGGCGGGCTGTGAACTCGCCGCGCTTCGACCGGTTTTTCAATGGCGCAACGGGCCATGCATATTTGGCACCGAATGCAGCCTGCCGTTCTGGTTATCCCGTTCGACCTGGCGGATTCATTCGTCGGCATGGTGCTCGCGCAGATGCCGGACGAGTTCGAGAAACGCCTCGCGCGTCAGTCCATCGATTGCCTTTTCGATTTCCCGCAACTTCGTCAAGCATACAATCTATCATCAAGCAAGCTTGGTCATCAAACTCAAGCTTCAACGGGGCCGCGCCCTTGCGGGCGCGGAATTGGTTTGGTCTTCGAACCGCTACTTTGAACAACAACACACTTCAACGGGGCCTCGATTCAGTTGGTTTTCCCGCCAACCTCATCGAGGAAGCCTATGTTGCCGGGAGAAACGTCCAGCAAATATATTCCCAGCCTTTCAAATGCCGCCAGGACCTCTTGGACCGCTCGCCAGCGCGCCTCAAACTGCTCTTTCTTTTCTTCCTCCCATGTCGCCCAGACGTCTTCTGGAAACTCGGGCCGCCTGTCGAGATACGCCGAGGCGAAATCCAAGACGAATGGCCGCCTCACAATGGTCATTTCGAGCGTCAGCAGTCCGTCGTCGAAAGCGATCAGTTCAGGCACATTAAATCCCTGCACCGTGGTGACTGCCAGCATGCCGAGGCGCTGATACGTCCGCTTTTCTCGCCAGTAAGGTTCCTCGAGGCGGAGAACTTTGATGGCAACATCCGCCGGTTTGGACTTGTGTTTTGCGGCCAGAACGATACCGTCTTTCCCGGAGCCCAACTTCTCGGCCAGATCGAGTTGACGCCGGGCGGCATAGAGGCGAGCATTAGGCAGCAGTATTTCGTTCATGATTGCGGAACAGAATCACGGAGCATATTCGGCCCAAGTGGAGATGCGGTTGATCGTCAACGGCGAATCGGTCAGCATCACGCACATGGGACCCGATTTCCTCATCGTCGAGTCGCCGGGCGAACATCCGCCCGGCGAGGCCACCATCGTCCTTCAAGTGGACCGAAGCGAACGTCGTTGGATCGTGCGTCTGCCCGATGGCCTTCATCCGGGCCAGAAACGCGTCTCGATTTCCAGATAAGATTTGACATCATGTCATCAATATGCCAAGATATCACTAGATGTCAATGACTTTTGTGTTATTGTTAAAAGTATGAGTTTTGATGAGTTCTTTGAATTGGCCACTGGTTACCATCAAGGACCTTTCGACTACCAGTGCCGACTTGCATGTGGCGAACGCAAGGGGCGCGTCGAGGCTGAGTGGCTTGATAATGGGACTGATTGTCGTTCTCAACTCATCAACATTCCGACCGGCCTCGGCAAAACAGCCGCCGTCGTTTTGGCATGGCTGTGGAATCGTATTGCTCGTTCCGACAAAATCCACCGAAGCTGTTGGCCGCGTCGTCTCGTGTATTGCCTGCCGATGCGAACGCTGGTGGAACAGACGCAAACCGAAGTTCAGAAATGGCTGCAAAACCTGCTGAACAAATCCGTTGAACTTGGCATCGAAGGACAACCGCTCGAGGACTTGAAATGGCTGGCCGAGAATTCGCCCGTCATCCTCATGGGCGGTGAGGATGCTGGTGAATGGGACGTTCATCCTGAAAAACCGGCAATCCTCATTGGCACCCAAGACATGCTTCTCAGTCGAGCATTGAATCGCGGCTACGGCATGAGCCGTTATCGCTGGCCGATGCACTTCGGCTTGCTGAATAACGACGCGCTTTGGGTGATGGATGAAACTCAATTGATGGGGCCGGGGCTGAACACGGCCTGCCAGCTTGAGGCGTTTAGAATATCGA
>CAZASC010000274.1:0-4672 GCA_964487695.1 uncultured Victivallales bacterium | reverse complement strand
CTCCCGTTCACGGAAGAAAAAACGGAGATCTCCATCAATCGCATCACCTGTCAAGTGGATAGCGGCCTGCGAAAAACTGAGCGTGTGCCGGCTGGTGTGCAATTCACGCTGGATATGTCGCTGCGCGTGATGGATACAGATAATAAGATCCGGTTGCTCAATACACTGCTCACCGGCCTGGCGCTGTTACAGATGGATGCGCTCGGGGGCAGTGGGAGCCGGGGCTATGGCAAGGTGGAGTTTGACGCGTTAGCAATCGAAGGCCAGCCGTTGAATCTCCCCGAGGTATGACGATGCGGGAACTACGGATTCGCTTGCGCCTGCGTTCCAGTTATATCACTGCCTTTCATGCCGATACGCTCTTTGGGCATCTCTGCTGGGCGATCGCGTATCGGCACGGAGAGGAGGCCGTGGGCGCGCTGCTGGCGGCCTATGCGGATTCGCCGCCGTTATTGATTTCGGATGGTTTTCCTTTAGTCGGCCAATGCGCCTATGTGCCGATGCCGCTTTTGCCGCCCGCGGATCCAGCCAAACTGCAGGCGCTCCTCGACATTCAGGATGATCTGCAGGACCGGCGCCTGTTCGTGGACGCCGTGAAACGCGTGGCGAAAAAGTCATTCGTCGCCGCCAGCGCGTTGCTGGCATTGGGGCATCAGGGGCTGAGCGACAGTAGCATCCTCCGGCAAATTTTCACCTTAAACTGGTGCCCGCGATCTTGCGATGTGCGCGCGCAGGGCGTATGCGCCTGCCAGAACTGGCGTGAATGCCCCGCATTGAATCCTGCCCGCGCTGATTGCCGGCAATGCGCCGGCGATTATCCCGAAGAACCACGCATGGGCGTGATGCACAATGCGGTCAATCGCTTCAGCCAGGCGTCGGAGCAACTCTATGCGCAAGAGGAAATCTGGCCCGGACATGAGATCTATTTTCTGGCGGCGATCGACGAAGCGCGGTTCACGATTGAACGCCTCGATGACTGCCTGGCATACCTGCAGGCGACCGGATTCGGGAAAGATCGTTCTCTCGGCAAGGGCGCGATTGCGGAGTATTGCATTACCGATGCGGACATCCCCGTGCCCGCAGGCGCGAATGCCTTTATTTCGCTTTCTTCCGCCTACATGCCGCTCGCGGGCGAATTAACGGATCGGGACTGGTATCAGCCATATGTTAAATATGGCAAATTGAGCGGTGAATATGCGCTGGACACCAATCCCTATAAGCGCCCGCTGGCCATGCTGCGCGCCGGGGCGGTCTTCGCCGGGACGCCGGGCCACTTTTATGGCGGGCTGATGCCGCATGTGCATTATGAACGGCCCGAGGTGGTGCAATACGCGTATGCTTATCCGCTGTGGGTGAAACGCGATGACGAATAAACTACTGACCATGTATCGAATGCGCATCGAGTCGCTGACAGCGCTCCATGTGGGCACGGGCGAAGTTGTCAATCCGGGCGAATATTTTGTCTTCGATGATGTCGCCTATTTTGTCGATCTCGGCGCGATCGCCGCGCGGCTGAAACCTGAGTATCGGCGCAAATTTCCCCAACAAGATACTGAGATGCTCACCTGGATTCGCGAGGCGCGTAAAGACGATGATCTGAAACGCATCATACAGCTCGCCGCGCGATTTCGCGCGCGGCTGGGCGAGGATGCCTCCGACATCAACGACAAATGGGGCAGTGGCAGCACGGCGCTGGCGGTATCGCTGTTGCCGCGCGCGTTATCGGGCCCGTATCTTCCCGGCAGCTCCATCAAGGGCGCGCTACGCACCGCGCTGATCGCGGCATCGTTTCCCGCTGGCTGCAATCCGCCGGATAAAAGCAGGGCACTGGCGGAATGGGAGCGGAAAACCCTGGGCGCGCGGGAAGTGATTGATCGATATGGTAAGAATCATGGCTATGCCATTGAAGCCGACCCGTTGCGCGATCTTCGCGTGAGCGATGCGGCCTCGAGTACGGACATCGCCACGGAAATACATCGCGTATCCCGCGAGGGGATGAAGCCAGGCGGTGATGCGGCAGACCTGCAGGATTATCGGGAATGCTTCCCCGGCTCCTTTTTCCTCGGACAGCGCTATCATCTGCAGGGGAGCGTGACCATCGTCGCGCCGTACCACGCGCCAGCCAACCCGAGGATCGCGCGCGCGGCGTTGCTGCAGGCATGCCATGATTTTTATCTGCGCGCACTGGAGGCGGATATCGCGTATTGGCGCGCGCGTGACGGCGACATGGCTGAGCTCTGCGAGGCCATTAAACTCGATGCCGAGGAGAATCCGACTGAGTGGGCGCTGATCCGTCTGGGATGGGGGTGCGGGCGCGATGCCATGTCGTTGAATCAATGTCGTCCGGAACCGCTGTTGTCCAAAACCCGCGCGCTGGTGGGCGACGCTGTGGCCGGATGGGCGCTGATATCACTGGAAGAAAAATGAAAGGTAGGCAATGCTCGTGCAAAATCAAATTTTGATGCTCTCATCCGTGGGAACAAGCCTATTGACCAATGCGCCAACCACCGAGGATGAGCGGACACAACTGAAAGCCATAGCAAATTTGCGAGCGGATCAGCTTTCTTCGGATGAAACGCAATTGGTCGGAGCTGTATCGGATAGAGTTAGTCAACACTTGTCACCAGCAAATGATGATCAATGGCGGCATGCCAGCGCCGAGGTCAATGGCATCCTGACCTATTATGCGGAACATCAGCGAAGTCCGCGAATGGCCGATATGCATGTGCTGGTGGCCACCGATACCTTACTGGGGCAAACGACGGCGCAGATGGTTGAACACTTCCTCGCAGAGCATCAATTCGGGGCCATCGTCACGCCAGTCTTCCACCATTTGAATACGAAAACACGCGAGGAATTCAAAACTGGCATGATGAATATCATACGCTGGTGTGAAGATGAATTAACCGGCTATCGCGCTGCTGGATATCACATTGTATTCAATCTCACGGGAGGCTTCAAAAGTATTCAGGGCTATTTGAATACGCTCGGTATGTTGTACGCGGATGAAATGGTCTATCTGTTTGAGCCGCCGAATCGATCACTGATCACCATTCCTCGACTTCCGCTGCGGTTGGATGTGGGCGATACCGTGAAGCGCTACGCGGTCTGGTTTGGATTACTTGACGAGGTCGGATATCTGCCAGAGGATAGCATTCCCGATGTAACGAAGATCCCCGAACTCTTTATTGAACATTTGATCGACGCAGATCATGCTGCAGTAGGATTAAGCAACTGGGGATTGGTTATATGGAAGCGGGAACAAAAAAGCCTGTATAGCGAATCGCTCTTACCCTGGCCTGGTTTACAATACCAAAGATCATTCCAGAATGATTTCAAATCAATAACGGATACATCCGTGCGAATTCGGGTGCAACAGTCCCTGGCGAACCTGGCTGGGCTGTTGTTGTTCGCACATGGAAATATATCTACCGCGATGTCGGATGGCGGATTACAATTTGAACGGCTGCAGCAATGCGCGCCATATTGCTCATTCCGCGTATCGCTCGGTATACGCGTGGTGTGTGAAGAACAAGGAGCGCAGATCGTTCTTCACCGAGTGGGCATGGAGCAGGAAGTATATGAATGGGCATCACGCTAGCGTTAATATTTATCAATATCGCACATAGTCAAACACCCTGGGCGCCAATCTTCTGATAGATAAATAAAGATGCCTTTAGTTATGGTTTCTGTTTGGAACAGGGCGGGAGTCTGGCTCAATCTGTGAGAAACCAGGCATTAAGATGCGCCGGGCTTCCGCCCTGTTCCAAACAGTGACAGTCATTATAATATGAATATTCAGCGCCACCATGATTGAAGTGCATAACCCAATTATCGAATTGGCATACATATGTACTCGTGGTATTTGCTTAGATTGGCGCTCCCGGGCGTTGCCCTGCGCTGACGAATTGATGCCCTTCAGGCATAGAGGTCACGCACATGCCGCTTGTTCATGAATCGTCCGTTCTGCTTGCGCATATCGGCATGGCGCAACGGGGACGGGCGGGACGCCCGCGATCCCAGTGAGTTATTCAGGAGAGATTCTTTATGCTTACCGCACTCGATATTCGTCTGTATCCCGCCACGGATTGTACGTTGCCGCATCCGTGCGGGGAGTGGCTACATGCGGCGATGTTGTCGCTGGCGGCGGAGCATGCCCCGACATTGGCAGCGCGGATGCATGATGGTTCGCGCGAGCGGCCGTATGCGCTTTCGACACTCTGGCCGCGGACGCGGGCGCGGGGCGATGGCATGACGCTGACGAAATATACCGCCTGTCGCTTCCGCTTTTGCGCACTCAATGACGAAGCGATCGAGACGTTCGTGGGGCCGCTGTATGCGCGCCTGGCGGCGCGCGGCAGCCTGCGGCTGGGCGAGATGGACTTTCCCCTGCTCAGCGCGGAGATGGCGCCGCCCTATGGCGGCCAGGCGCGCTATGCCGATCTCTGGCAGGACATCGGCGACCGCGCGCTATTACGTTTTCGCTCTCCCACCACCTTCCACCGCCAGGAGAAGGCCTATCCGCTGCCTGATCCGGACCTGGTGTATGGCAGCTTGTGGCGCAAATGGCGCGCGTTTTCCGATCTGCCAGTCGCGGAGGAGATCTATCAGGAAATGCAGGCCGCGCTGGCGCTCTCGCGCGCGGCGGTGCGCACGCGCGCCTGGAAGTTTC
>CAZASC010000273.1:666-4696 GCA_964487695.1 uncultured Victivallales bacterium | reverse complement strand
TCTCGCCCGCGAATTGCGCGAATACGCGGCGCGGGAGGGCGTGACCGTGGATCAACTCCTGTCCGCCGCCGCCGGGGAGAAGTTGAGCGCCTTGCTGACGGTGGAACATCTACGCGCCCGCGCCCGCCGGGCCAACCGCGCGGACTTCATCGCCTTCCTGGACGGTTCGCCGTCAGTCCCGCCCCTGCCGGGGGATGAGTTGTGATGGGTTCCGAACGGTGAACCGTTCAGCCATTAAGCCAATTCCACGCCCTATCCATCCGCTTTCAAAGGATAAGCGTTCCAATGAACACAGCAAAAACTCATAAAAATGCTTGATCCAGCCCAAAAATCAGGTTAAAAAAAGTAAAAATTGGGCTGCAAAGCCGGAAATTCCTGGGTTTCGCGGGCGGCGGCCACAATTGACCAGGTGAATAATGTCTGCCACCCCGAAAAAGGAAAAACGCCGCAGCTCAAATGCGCCAGGGCAGGCGCTTGGCTATTCTCTTCAAGTCACTCGGCTCACCCATTTGCTAATTGATGCGGCCGAGGGGAGTCACGGCAGCCTTGAAGTTATTGATGACGTTGGCGTCACCGCCCCGGACGGCAGCACAACGGCCGTTCAAACCAAAAGTGCGCTGACTGGGAACCCCCTTGGCGACCATTCGGTAGCACTTTGGAAAACACTTGCGAATTGGGCTGATGTGCTCGCAGCAGCAAATCTTCCTTCCGAAAGATTGAACCTTGTGCTTTATGTATCAAAGCCAGTTTCTGGTGCGATGGCTGAACTCCTTGCAAATTCTAAAGGCGATGAAGAAATTCAAGCAGCAATCACAAAGGTGCGGGCGGAACTCCAGTCGAATGGACCCGCGTCGGACTCTGAAGCGAAAGAACACATGGACCGTTTCTTCGCGCACAATTTGAATGTGCTCAAAACAGTCATCAAGGCGTTCCGAATCGAGTTGGGTTCAGGTAGCCCGCAAGCTGACCTTCAGAAGGCATTGGATAATTTTTGTTTCAGGGAAGGTCGAGCTCGCGAACTGGCTGACATGGCTTGTGGCTGGGTAAAAAGCCGGGTTGACGAACTCCATGAGCGCAAATTGCCCGCCATTCTTTCACGAGACGAGTTTCATCGCAATATGCAGGCGTTTTACACGAGGTATGTCGAGCGATCTATCCTCATCAGCCTCGCAAAGGCTCCAAGCCCTGCCGATGTCGAGGCTCACCGTGCCAAGACGTTTGTACGCCAGCTTGAAATCATTGCAGCGGACTTTGAAGACCAGATGGCAGCCATCAGCAACTATTTTAAAGCGGCACTCGACCGAACCAATTGGGGAGTGTCCGGAATGGTGCAAAGGGAATCGTTTGACGAATTGGACAAGAATTTGGTTGAGACCTGGAAAAATCACCATACAACAACCTCCATTCGCGACGGTCATCGGCCGCCCGAGCATCAGGGACAGTTGCTGCTTGCCGAGTGCATGAAGCATACGGCCCCAGTGGAAAATTTGCAGGCCCCATCACATTTCATTCCCGGGTGTTTTCATGTGCTGGCGGATGATCTGAAGGTTGGCTGGCATCCTGATTACAAAAAACTGTTGTCTGCGAGAAGCGCTGGAGGCAAGCAATGAGCTTGCTTTCGCAAGAAGTCCATTTCACACAGAATCCTGCTCTTGGAGCGGCGCTGCAATGGCGATTCTCTGTTGGTTTTAACGAAAGCCACCCGGTCCGTGGTTTTGCACCGCTTCCATTACTGTTTGTGGTCCTCCCGACCATCTTGCATCAAGAGACAGCCGAACAAATTTCTCGGACGTTGCGGCCGTCGGGGCTCAGAGGATTTGCAGCAAAATTCAGCGATTCAATCATATCGAAGCAGGATCTGCTTTTAGGGCTTCATTCGCGTGTTGAACAATGGCGGCCGTTATCCTTAGATTCCATTCGGATGGCACTCGCAACACGCTTGGTTCATCTAAACGACGACGGCACTGTGGTTGCCCTCTCGCAAACTCCCGCTCGCGGATCAGTTCCACCGCCTGTATCACAATTGCTCAAAGAGGCCGACAAATTCGGCTTTTGGTGTGGACAATTGTCTCTGCACGAAATTGCAAATCTACTTCGCATTCGCTTTTAATTATGATACTTCACATTAAGGAACTGATTCTGTGGCCGAGAAAGACAGGTCTCAAGCCACGCCGCATTAAATTCGCTCCGGGCAAGCTCAATGTAATCACGGGCGCTTCTCGCACGGGCAAATCAGCCGTCACGCCCATCCTCGACTATTGCCTTGCTTCAAGACAGTGCTCGATACCCGTTGAAACCATCCGAAATGCATGTTCTTGGTTTGGGGTAATTGTCAGCACACCGCAAGGAGACAAGCTCTTTGCCAGGCGTGAGCCGGGGGATCAGCGGTCCACGGACGACATGTATGTAGCGGAGGGCCCTTCAATGGTGATTCCTGACGAAATTCCGGTGAAAAACACGATGGCCGACCAAGTGCGTCGGATGCTGGACGAGCTTTGTGGTTTGAGCAATCTTGACTTTTCTGGCGGGCAATCGACCGGTGGATTCTTGGGCCGGCCGAGCTTTCGTGACCTTAATGCCTTTGTTTTCCAGCCTCAAAATGTGATTGCAAACCCGGATGTTCTTTTCTACAAGGCCGACACGCAGGAGCATCGGGAAAAGCTGCGTACCATCTTCCCTTACGTGCTCAATGCAGTCACTCCTGAGACGCTGGCGAAGGAACATGAACTTCGTCGGCTGGAGCGCGAATTGATCCGCAAGGAACGTGAATTGAACGCAGCTCAAGAAGTTTCGGCTGAGTGGTTGGCTCGAATCAGGTCAACTTTGGCGGAGGCGCGTGAACTTGGTCTTGTCACGGATTCACTACCGCCAGATATGACTCGCGAAGCGATGGTCGACATGCTTTCGCAGATTATCCGTTCCACCGACCAGACGATTCAGGTGAGTTCGGCGACCATTTCTGATTCCTTGATGGAGTTGACTGGTTTGGAAAAAGAGGAAGGTTCACTATCCCAAGAATTGACCGGACTCCGCCGCCGGCTGGGCGAAATGCGCCGATTGCGTGAAAGCGCCAGTAGTTACCATGAAGCTCTAACGATCCAACGCGACCGATTAAAAGTTTCCGACTGGCTTGTCGAACTTCATACAGGTACGGAAGAATGCCCAATATGCGGCAACCATTTGGATAAAAGCAATGAGGAGCTCCAAAGATTGCACACTGCATTGCAGGAAGTCGAGGAGGCTACCGGGGTTTCCAGGGAGTTTCCTGCTGCATTTGAGCGCGAATTTCAGCGGGTTCAAGAGGCCGTTCAAATTACCGCAGAAAAATTACGTGCCGTGGAAATCCGACGCAAAGCTCTAAGCGGCCGTTCGAGAGAAGCCGAGCAACGACAATTTGAGGCTAAAAGGGTTGAACGGTTCATCGGCCGGCTTGAGTCAGACCTCAAAACTTATGAGCGGCTTGGCACTGACAGTCGTTTGGTAACGGAAGTTGAAGAATTGCGTCAGCAAGTGACGCTGCTTCGAACCGAGATTGATGACGCAAACATAAAGGCCCGTGTGCGGCGGGCCTTGAGTATTGTTAACAACAACGCCGGACGTTTGCTCCCCAACCTCGACGTGGAATACCCTGACAACCCAATTCAACTCGACATCAATAACTTGACGATAAAAGTGACCCGAGACCGAAGGGATGATTTTCTTTGGGAAATTGGTAGCGGTTCCAATTGGTTGTCATATCACCTGGCAATAATGCTTGGGCTTCAGCAATTCTTCCTCGCACAAGTGCACAGCGTTGTTCCATCGCTGCTTGTAATTGACCAGCCAAGCCAGGTTTATTTTCCCAAGCTTCTGGTGCAACGTGGTGGAGAAGATCAACTGGAACCAAAATTTGACCGTGATGAAGATGTCGCGGCAGTTCATAAAGCATTCGCCGTTCTCAGCCAATTTGTGGCTGGGGCCAGAGGGAAACTTCAAGTCCTGGTTTTTGACCATGCGCCTCAAACGGTCTGGGGCGACCTACCAGACATCA
>CAZASC010000273.1:0-656 GCA_964487695.1 uncultured Victivallales bacterium | reverse complement strand
GAATGGCGTGATGGGCGAGCGCTTGTTCCCTTGGAATGGTTGTAATAAATTAAGCAAATGACAAACCGCTAAAGCGCAATTATGAAAACAACATCAAAGCGGACAGATTTATTGAAGAACTTACCTGAAAAATCCGTTGAGTTGGGACTCCAAGGTGAAGTACCGACGAGAATTGCAGAACTATGGAAGAATAGTTTCACTGAATATTCGTTTGAAGGTGTAGCGGGTGATGGCAAAACTGGAATTGCATATAAAATACGACATTCAAAAACTTTAGTTAATTATTGCTTAAAGATGGCAAAACCGGAAATTACGGAAACAAAAGTGATTGAAGCAGTTCGTGAAAGTCTTAAAAAAGAAGTCGACATACTATTGCCAGTAAAACATCAATGTTTGCCAACAATTATTAAATATGACACTACGGGAGAAATACCTTATTATGTATGTACGTTTCATCCTGGAAAAACTTTTGACGCATTTATGCGCGCAGGGTCACAATTGGACGTAAACCAGTCATATTTTGTAATTAGTTTATTGCTCAGCGTACTAGATTATCTTCATCAAGCGGGACGTCCACACTGTGACATTCATACCAAAAACCTAATGATTGACGAAGATGTTTTTCGGTTTGGTTTGTTGTTGATTGACTTCGGCTC
>CAZASC010000272.1:0-4706 GCA_964487695.1 uncultured Victivallales bacterium | reverse complement strand
GCTACGCTCCGCCGCACTCGAAGGGTCCGGGGGAGAAGAAGTACACGTATACCGTCTACGCCCTTTCGTCGCCGCCGAAGATCAGCGTGCCGCCCGAGGAGGTCAGTCGCGACGTGCTGTTGGCGGCCATGAAGGATTCGATCCTGGCCAGCGCCGAGCTGAACGTCACGTACACGCGGGACTTCAGCGCCAACAATCGCGGTTCCGCTTCCCGCGACGATTGGGAAGCTCCGTCTTCCCAGCGCCCCCGTGGCGAGGAACAAGAGCCGCGCGAGCCGGCCGAACGGCCTGAGCCGCCGCGCGGCGCGGACATGCAGAAGGGCCAGGTTCCAGCCCCCGGCGGGCACACCGTGGGACTGTTCAAAAATGATCCCGGGGCCTTCCCGGGCTACACGCTTTTTGCTCCCAAGCACCACACCCTGATTTATCTGATGGATAATGCAGGGCGGGCCGTTCATACCTGGCAAAGCCGCTACGAGCCGGGCCAGTCAGTGTACCTGCTGGAGAACGGCCACCTGCTGCACTGCTGCTTTACGAAGAGCCGCGGCTTCACCAGTGGCGGTGAGGGCGGGCGGCTGGAAGAGTTCGATTGGGAGGGAAACCTGGTCTGGGAATTCGAGTATTCCAGCGACCAGCACCTCTCGCACCACGACGTCAAGCCACTGCCCAACGGCAACGTGCTGGTGTTGGCCGTCGAGAAGAAGAGCTACGAGGACTGCCTGGCCGCCGGCTTCAATCCGCAAATGCTCCGCGACGAGCAACTTTTCCCCGAATTCTTCATCGAGGTACAGCCCACCCGGCCCAAGGGCGGCAAGATCGTCTGGCAATGGCACGTCTGGGACCATTTGGTCCAGGACCATGACCGTAGCAAGGCCAATTACGGCGACGCGGCGGCGCACCCCGGGTTGATCGACGTCCACTGTAACGGCCGTCCCACGCCCGCCTTCTGGAACCATGGCAACTCGATCGCCTACAACGCCGAGCTCGACCAGATCATGCTCAGTGCCCGCGGCTGCAATGAAATCTGGGTTGTCGATCACGGCACCACGACCGCGGAGGCCGCCAGCCATGCCGGCGGCCGGCGCGGCAAGGGAGGCGATTTGCTCTATCGCTGGGGCAACCCGGCCGCCTACCAGCGCGGCACAAGCAGCGACCGGCAGTTGTTCCAGCAACACGACGCGCAGTGGATTCCGCGGGGATGTCCCGGCGCGGGCCACATCCTGATTTTCAACAACGGCCTCGACCGCGGCTACTCGACCATCGAGGAGATCGCGCCGCCCGTGGACGATCGCGGCAACTACCTGCCGCCGTCGCAGGGCGGCTACGGTCCCTCGCGGCCGGCATGGCGATATCAGGCGGAAAACCCCGAGGACTTCTATTCCTCGGAGATCTCCGGCGCGCATCGGCTGCCCAACGGCAATACGCTGATCTGCGCGGGCGTGAAGGGAACGTTCTTCGAGGTCACCCCGGCCGGCGAGACGGTTTGGCAGTACGTGAACCCCGTGGTTCACAACGGCATCCTGGCCCAAGGCGAGCTGCCCGGCAAGGATCATCGCGGCCACGGCTGGAACGCCGTGTTCAAGATCCATCGCTACGCGGCCGATTATCCCGGTCTGGCCGGCAAGGATCTCAAGCCGATCGGGCCCATCGAGCAGCCGGCTTCGCTCTGCGGAAAAACCGGCTTCCACGATCAGGCGGCCGAGGGATCGCCGGTCGGAAGAGAAGGGCGTGGCAATCGCCGCGGCGGCGGGCGCCGGCCGCAGCGCGACGGCGAGGCGGGCGGCGATGATCGGCAGTCTGCCCGCGACGACCGATAAAATACTATCTTGAAACGTTGCTTAACCACACAGAGGACACAGAGGACACAGAGGAAAGAGCCCAATAAATACCCTCTGCGACCCTCTGTGTCCTCTGCGGCTAGTTCCCAGGTGGATTCTGACCACAGAGGAGCCAAACGATGACGCGCGCGACGAAGGTCTTTCTTCTGGCGGCGCCGCTGGCGCTGATGGCGGCCTCGGCCTTCGCCTACGAGCGGCTGCAAGGCCCCACGGAACTGCTCTATTGGAACAAGGAGAAGGCCTATCGCGGCTACACGCTGTTCGGCGTGGGCGGCACCAGCTACCTGATCGACATGCAGGGGCAAGTCGTCCACACCTGGCGGCTGGGAACCAACCCTCGCCTGTTGGAAAACGGCAACTTGTTGGATGCCACCCGCGACGACCCCAGCGGCTTTCAAGGCTTCGCCGAGGTCGATTGGGACGGCCGCGTGGTGTGGGAGTACCGCGAGCAGCGCCGGGGCTATGCGCCGCATCACGATTGGGTGCGGATCTTCAACAAGAAGCTTCACGCCCCGACGACCCTCTACATCGCTAACAAAGCGATCGGCGACGCCCAGGCGATTGCCGCCGGCGCCGATCCCGGCAACGGCCCCTACGACGGCGCGCAGATGGACGCCCTCGTCGAGGTCGACATGCAGGGCAAGGTGGTCTGGGAGTGGTGCTTCTTCGACCACCTGATCCAGGATCTCAGCCCGGCCAAGGCCAACTATGTGGGCCGGGGCAAGAGCGTGGCCGACTATCCGGGCCGGATCAACATCAACCTGCCCGGCCGGCCCCCCAAGCGCGATTGGCTGCACTGCAACGCCGTGGATTATAACGCCGAGCTGGGCCAGGTCGTCAGCAGCTCGGTGCAGGGGGAGATCTACGTGATCGACCACGATAAGACTTTCGTGGCCGGCGATCCGCGGGCCAGCATCGAGGCGGCGGCCGGGCCGGCCGGCGATTTCCTCTATCGTTTCGGCGACCCGGCCCGCTACGCCCAGGGCGATCCACCGCGAGTCCTGGAGAATTGGGACGCGACGACCGCCGGCGACAAGCAGATCGGCGGCTGCCACGACGTCCACTGGATTCGCCCGGGATTGCCGGGGGCCGGCCACATCCTGATCTTCAACAACGGGCAGTACCTTTGCGAGCGGACCACGCAATCGTCGATCGTGGAGATCAACCCGTTCCTCGACGCCCAAGGGCGCGATACGGGCCGTTACGTCAACCCGCCCGAGGCTGGCTACGCGCAGGTCCGCTTCCCCCGCGACACCCACAAGCTGTCGAAACGGGTCTCGAAGCAAATCGTGTGGAGCTTCCAGTCGAAGGCCAACCAGGCGTTCTTCAGCCATATCGGCTCGGGCTCGCAGCGATTGCCCAACGGCAACACGCTGATCTGTTCGGGCACGTCGGGGCATCTCTTCGAGGTGACCGCCCAGGGAGAGCTGGTTTGGGAGTATATCAACCCCGTGTCGCGCGAGCTGGGCACGGTGAAGATCCTGCCCGACTGCCTGCCGATGACGAACGCCTTATTCCGGGCGGCGCGATACGGGCCCGACCATCCGGCGCTTGCGGGCAAGGATCTGACGCCCAAGGGAACCATCACCGACGCCTTCCCGCGGAAGCCCAACCCGCGCGGCGCCCAGGGCAGGCCGGACCGCGGGCGCGACGACCGGCGCGGTCCCGGCCGAGGCGGACCGCGGGGCGGCGGCCGCCGCGGGGACGGTGGCGACGACGACGCAAGAGGCCGCGGATGAACGCGTTGGGTGGCACGCCCAGAGCGCAGCGATGGGCGTGGCGTGGTGGTTGGGCTGCGGCCACGCCCTTCGCTGGGCTCAGGGACGTGCCACCCACGCCGCCTTCGTCTACGGGTTCGTCGCGGTCGATCCATCATTCCCTTTTCCGGTTTTGGTTCGCTGTTCATAAGGCATTGTATACCAATAGGTTAGGTCCACGCGGGTCCCGTCCCCATTGCCCCGAAGACGCCGTATCTGCCCTTTGGGGACCCTGCCGCTGGATGCATCCAGGCCGGGAGAGAGACCGTGGCGGCCGGGAGCCGGCGGGGAATCACGGGCCGGGTTCGACATTAAGCGGATTATGCTGCGGACAGCTATTGCAATCCCAGCGGTTGCGATGTTTACTGAATCACGCAGACAACATTTCCTCATGCGGACCTCCGGCCGTACTGCGGCGGCACGGCCGGCGGGAGCGACAAAAATCGGGAACTTTTTCAAGGGAGGGTAGCCATGCGTCGGAATGTGATTCGTGGAGTGGCCTTGGCGATCTTGACCGTTTCGGCCGGACTGACGATGGAAGCATCGTTGCAGGCAGGCCCAGGCAAGGGCGCGGCGGCAAACAACCAGGCCAGCTCGGCCAGCGGCAGTTCCCAGTCGAGCCAAACGAGCGGCGCGGTGGCGACGCTCACGTCGGCCCACAAGCTGCTGATGGATGCCGACCACGACTACGACGGCCATCGCCATCATGCGGCCGTGGCCGTGGGCAAGGCGTTGAAGGCCCTGGGCAGCCCGCCGGCGGAGATGGACTCCGTCAGGACCCGGCACGAGCGCCAGGCGGCTTCCGACGCGCAGTTGGCGCAAGCGAAGCAGCTTCTGCAATCGGCGCTGAGCGAGTTGCAGGCCAACAAGCCGTCGGCTCAGAAAGGCCGGGGGCAGAAGGGCGCCGGCGCCGCAAAGAAGGGACAAGGCGCGGCCAAGCACGTCCAGGTGGCGATCGAAGCCATCGGGACGGCGTTGAGCATCAAGTGAGGCGGTTTGTGAATTATCCGCTCTAGCGCCGCTTTCCTACCCGCAACCCCTCGAGCAATGCCGCGGGGTCGATCGACGCTTTCGACTCGAGGAGCCACACGCCGCTCTCCGCGCCCAACAG
>CAZASC010000271.1:0-4765 GCA_964487695.1 uncultured Victivallales bacterium | reverse complement strand
TCACTCTCATTGCGGATTTCATCATGGTTGAAATGGCAGTAAGGGCCGCAATCAACCGTCACAACTTCCGCCGCCTTTGCCGTTTCCATGAATAGCTCGATCAGAGACTTTGCTTTATCACTCTTGTTGCTCATGTCTTCCCCCATATTGACACCACAGCCGATTGTCCGGTGCGGAGCTTGGTGAGTTCATCAGCGGGAACGCCATCCGTATCGAAGTCCAATACCTTCACTCGAATATTCTTGGGGATGTATTGGATCGCCTGAATGACGCCGCCTTCCATCGTGATTGTAATTGGTCTTTTGCTCATCCCTAACTCGCCTTTCTTTCAGTTCTGCCCATCAGCCTCTTGTAATCATTCTTGCCCCGAAGATGATCTTCGCAGGGTGGGTCATCTTCCAGATACGATGCCTGCACTTCCACTTCGCAATAGGCTCCGTTGGCTTTCCAAATTGCCGTTGCCAACCTATCCGAAAATTCCTCTTCGCTCTCACCACCGCAAAGGGAGCCCATGCCGTGTCCCGTCAAAGTTCGGAGACTCTTCGCATCACCATCAACGGTTTCAACGGAGAAATCGTCTTGCTCGAAATCCCATTCCGCTCGGCAGGCTTTCTTGATCTTCTGCAATTTCGATTTCTGGAAACCTGTGATTGTCACTGCCATTTCATACGATCTACTCATGCTCTCACTCCTTTTCTGCTTCCGCTGTATCGTGACTCCATTATTGGAGGCATTCTCTGTTCACCCACGACAGGTTCAATTCCCGCCTCCGCAATTCCCTCTTCCTTCAGCCATCTACGAGCTTTGGCAAGGGAAACACCGAAAGGGTTGGGAAACGGCAACGCACAAGCCTTGTTAAAGTCGGCTCGAAAATCCCATCCATAAACCGTGAAATACCCCTGATTGGTCTTGAGGTATACGGAGCTTGGAGAGTTCTTACTCATGGCTCATATTCCTTTTTCTATGCTGCTTCCTTACATGGCGTGATGTAATACCACTCATTTCCTACCGGCGAATCATGGTGCGAGTTGTTGATCGCCACCCCGCGCCCGTAGCGATAAACCTTGAAGGTGCAATCGCAGTCGGGGAGAACCGCTCGCAGCAGTTCCTTACCGCTCGTTGCCCGAAAGAGCTTGTGACCGTTCAGGGATCGCCAGCCGAAATTGTTGACTACAGCCTTCCATCCGCAGTGGGGATTTCTTGCCATCAGTTCTGTCAGGCAGTCGCAAAGGGCTTGCCATTGCCACTCATAAACATCGGAATCCTCGCAAGCCATCTGGAATAGTTCGTCATCGGTCTTGTCTTTATATTCGCCAGTCTCTTTAAGGAAGTCGGCTTGAGCTTTGGCAATGTCGCAGGTATCCCACTCGATTATCGGTTTCTTTCCTATCTTTGGCATCTCGTATCTCCTCTCAATTATTATGAGAATACCTTATCACAGCACAAGCCTAAAATCAAGCTAATCATTTGGAGTGCAACGTGTTATAATAGCTTTCCGGCTTGCTTTTGGCCGGTAATTCTGGCAAGGTATGAACATAATCCGGGCGGGAAACGATGAATACGATACAGACAAAGCGAGTGACCAAAAGGCAGCAAAGACGGTTCACCATACCTGAGAAGGTCGCCAGCAACTTCCGCATCAAGGGCGATTTGAGCAGAGCCGAAGAATGGCGCGTCAAGGTTCTCCAGGGCAACTCAGGGGATGCCAAGGTGGGCGCATGGGATCAAGTCGGCTATGTCATGATCTCAACTGATTCCCGGAATATCATTCCCATTGCCCGTAGCGATGAACATCACTGCGGGTACGAAGTGCTGCGGGATATATATTTCAGGAAGAAGCTCGTTCCGAAAGAGGATTACGTTGCCGTCTTTGCTTTTGGGCAGAACTATGTATGGGAAGAATCCGCCAAGAACACGCAGGAAGCCTTTCGGCGGTTCCGGCAGTATGGCGGCAGGAATAGCATCGTCCAAGGTATGAACGAAAGACGCTACATCGCAAATATGGACGATTTCATAGCGGGGACCGGAAGCCTTATCATCCCTGCCGGAGAATTATCCCCTGTCGGCAAGTTCGTCGTCGCAAAACTGGAGGCGATTGCCAAGGGCGTTGTTGGTAAACGCAAGGACGTGTTCGGCGCGGCGTATGATTTTATCGAGTGGCTGGCGCAGAACGTATTTGTGCTGCGAAGGGTGCTGGTCTTTGCCGATGACACTTTCGATGCTTGGCAGAAGGAAATACTTCAGACTGAAGCCTCAGAAGATTACGAGCGGCTGTCTCGGCTGTTTTTCACTTTCAACGGGATCAAGAACAATTTCCATAACCGCATCCGTATGGTGGTGCGGGAGAAAGAGGGAAGCATTTTCGATCTTGCTGATGTCAGGGATTTCTGGGGCAATCTTGACGTGGCTATGGCGGAGTTCGACAGGCTCAGTCAAGTATGAGGGGGTGTTGAGGATGGTTGACAATCCGGCAGTGTTGAGTAGCCTGAAGAACAGTGGATGCAATTTATAGGGCGAAGAAAGTTCGCTGAGGAAGATGACAATCTCTGAACAGCTCTTCGAGCGTTTCTGCCAAGCTGGTGTTATTCCGTTCGTCCGCCTTCCAACCGGTGACGACCGAACGCCGGACTATAAGATTGAGATGTCTGGCACGCAGATGATTGTTGAAATCAAGGAATTGACGCCAAACGACGACGAGCAGCGTGCCATCCGAGAGTTCCAAGAGAACCACTCGACAACGTGCGGTTGGACCCTTGGGAACCGGGTTAGGTACAAGATCGACTCAGCCAAGGGCCAGCTTGAACGCTTGGCTGGCGGGGAATGCCCCGGCATTCTTCTTCTGTACGACGCCCGCCCCGAACCTTTCCACGGGATTGAACCTGTTGACATAATGGCAGCCATGTATGGTTGCGAAGCAATAGACGTACATATCCCTGACGATCCCGGAGAACCTGTGCGTTTTGGCGCGCACAGGTTTGGCAAAGGCAAGAAACTCAGACATGATTGCCACACCTTCATAAGTGCAATCGGGTCTTTATGGGAAAGACATGCGGACGGGCATATCCACATAGACTTTTTTAACAATGTCCATGCAACTCACCCCATTCCTTTTGCGACCATTGTTCAGCGTAAAGATATGACTGTTTACACGCTCGCGCCGGGAAGGGGAAACGAGCACCGCAGATGGGCCAAAATGGTTATGGATGAGGAGTACAAGGAAACGAATCAAGCCTCACATGGAGGCCAACGAACATGACGCTGAATGACGGGGATCTCGTACTGCTTTTTAGCAATTTGCCCTTTGACTACGAAACGGACCTGCCGTTGAGTCCGACCGTTGGGGTCACCGTAGCCTCCACGCCCCAGTCGCTGTTAGCTACGCCGCACGATGATCACCTGCCGTGTTATGTTCTGCCCGGCGTAAAGCTGCATGGAGGCATCAACAATTGTTGCCTCATCAGCAGACACTCGGAATCGGTGCCGCCGAACGTTACTCGTGAGTCACTACTATTCTCCTACCTAGGAGCCCTTCGACTTCTATTCAAGGGCAGAAGATGTGGTTGTCTTAGCGTCGCCGGTTATCACAGCCCCATAAGCTCATTCAACAGTCCGCAATCTTTGCAGCCCGTCCTTCCCTCCGGCGCTGCATCCATGTCGCAAATCTGCCGCACTCTCTGCATCAGCGGCGGGATCATATCCAAGTTCAACTCAATGGGCAGGATCTTGGCGGCGAATTTCATATTGAAACCGGCGGAGTTAATCAGGGCATCTACATCAATGCCATCTATGTCTGTCTGAGGCTCGAAATAGATCAGCCCAAGACCAGAAACTTCCCCCACGCCGATATGCTCTGTAATCAGTGCGTAGCCGTTTAGCTGAGTTGTATAGATCGGCAGCAGTGCATCCTGATTGCCTGTATGCTTCGCAGTTTTGTAATCGCCAATGAAAATGGAACTGTCGGGCATCTGAAGTAATTCATCAGGAACGCCGGTAAGTAGGATGTCCGTGGCGCTGTCGTGATACCTGAATTCTGACAGGGACGGGATATCCATTGGCGTTCCCTGTCCGAGGGATTGCAGCCAAGGAGGAAGATGTCTATGCTTGTCAAAATAGCTGTGGATGATCTTCTTCTGGTAGGAATCAAGGGAGGAAAATATGCCGGGGAAGATTTGGAACGGTAGTTTGAATCCCATTCTTGCTTCAATCCAAAAGCAGCGTTCGCAAATATCAGGCAGAGATAATTTGCCGAGGTTCTTTGCTGATATACGGAATTGAGACATGAGGATAAGGTGGGCGGGAAGTGGACGGAGGTCAAGAAGGTTGTAGATCAACGCAGGATTGTGCAGTTTTGTTATGGCGCTAACCAAGAGCTAGGAGTAGCATTTCACTTTAGGAAACACTGGACAGTTAGTTCGAACAGCGACGTTCATCGTAACCTAAAGCGGCCATAATGGCGGTCGAGTGGAGATTGGGAAAGGCAGCGTAATGTATGCACATAACACGCATATCAGTTCAGGGCTTCAAAACTCTCCGCAAATTTGATTTAGTGCTAAACGAACATCTGAACATTGTTGTTGGCGATAATGAGACGGGGAAGAGCACGCTGCTTGAAGCAATCAACCTCGTTATGTCTAGCCAGATTGATGGTCGCAGCATTCATTACGAGCTAAACCCCTATTTCTTCAATCAGGACATGGTTGAGGAATACTTTGTGTCCATTAGGCGCGGAGAAAATCCAGTCCCTCCGAAAATACTCATCGAGGCG
>CAZASC010000270.1:0-4768 GCA_964487695.1 uncultured Victivallales bacterium | reverse complement strand
GTTATGTTCGCCTAGAGCCGTAGCATCCGGTAGCCACATGCCGTCAGTTAACAATCCTTGGTAAATAGTATTCGCAATCTCACGTTGCCGTATATAATAGCTTTCACCATATTTCTGCGCGATGGTGCTATCATATTTGCGTTGAATAATTGCCTTGTAGAGCGCCCGTTTTCTTCCCGACACAACCTCGCCAAGATGTAAGGCTGCTCTTACCCTTTGATCGTTCTGGTTGACGTCCGGCGCCTCTAATCGCGTCTTCAAGTCCAAAAGCAAACGGTCATCAGACCCTGCGTTGTAAAATATATCTTGTAACTGAGCTGGGGTCGGTAAAACTTGATGAGTTAAATAGAATAAATGTTTGAACATTGCCGTAGCAGCCCGGACGGCCCTGTGCCAATAGACATTAGTATAAAGTTGGTGGCGAGCAATTGCCAATTGTTCTAAAGGTCCCACCCCACGCTCATCAAATGCTAAAACTGTCTTGCCATTATCTTCATACACTCTCATTGTTTCGAAAATGCGGTCTGTGTCTACATAACTCCCATAAGGAACACCACAATGGTTGGCATCGCGTTCGATGTAATCGAGCTTGTCCAAATCCATTGGTCCATTGAGAACACTACGAAGAAACATTAGGGTCGCGTCAGGAGAATCTTCAGTGTCCGATTGTTCAATAAACTGAGACAATCGTGTAATATCGCCGACCGTAAGGCTGAAAGAAGATCGCAGCAACCTGTTTAGTTCGCCTTCGAGTAACATAAGCCGACCATGTGCTTTGTGTCCATTTTCCTTGCCCACCAATTTGCCTAATAGCGGCTGTTGCGCTGACGGAAAATCGGACACAAGAAATTCCTCTAACTGATGCGCATATGGATAATGGCCAACATCATGCAATAATGCGGCCAAGATGAAGAGCAATGCATCTTTTGGAGAACGGCAAAGGCGCCGGAATTCAGGTCTTCCTGACATCCTCAATATGAAATGACAGGCGAGATCGAACACACCAATGCTGTGCTCAAAGCGCGTGCCTTGGGCTCCAGGATAAACCAAATGCGTAAAGCCAAGCTGTCTTGTATATCCTAATTGGGTCAGCGCGGAAGACGCCAACACTTGTTTTATGCGATCTGTATAAAGGACAAGTTGGCGCTGTGGAATGCGAATTGCATGGTCAGCCGTTGCGATTTTCGCTATAGTAGCTATTTCTGGTATACTGATATACCATGTTGATGCCCTAATGTCCGCACCAAGATTATCCGTATCAAAGGATTCTTTCAGCCGGTCGACCTCTTTATAAAAGGAGTCGATTGTGCCATTGTTTGGCGCTGAACTTTGTGCCTCGGAAGCCCAACGTGTAATTAGATCATAGGTGACCCCATAAAGAGCATAATCAATCGGCCAATAAGCATGATCATCGTTCTCAGGAGATGTCTTGCACTCATCCAATAATGTTTTGACTGTAAAGCATAATTGCCACAAATCAAGGTGTTGGGTGGATTCCGCAGGTATTGTCCGATGGAGAGATGTTAGTTTTGAAGCCGATCTGCCCGCGGCGGCAGCTGGACTCGACTTCCCTTGCTCTGCTAAGAGATCTGCAAATCCAAAGTCGATTAGCGTTATTTTGACTAATCCAAGGGGACGTGGCTGAACTAGAATATTGGAGGCTTTGAGATCAAGATGATGGCCATGCTTATCGATGTGCAAGTGTTTAAGAGCGGAAGCGACATCGAAAAATGCTTTTAAGCAGAGGTAACGTCTCCGCGAAGGCGCTTTCAAGAATTCACTATTTGTCAGAGGGGCCGTTCCTTCACCGAGATATTCCATGACATAATATGGATACTCTTTGTCACATTTACGAAATTTTCCTTCCCAATAGCCACGGACAATGTTGGGATGTTGCATTTTTGCAATTGTATCAAATTCTTTTACGAACCGATCGTATGCTTCCTTGTGACCAGGAAGGAGTGGAAAGGAGCTGATTTTCACCGCATACTTAAGCGCTGGTTGTTTGACTACCGTTGCTAACCAAACTTCCCCTTGTTCTCCTGGTGTTCCTAACAGTTTTTCCAGCTTAAGTGTGTCAACTGTATCGCCTTCTGACGCAACGGTACTCCGTGGATTGATGTCGTTCATATTTTCGGAATGGACTATTGCTGCACAATTTGGATCAAAACCCCAACAAAACTTGTCATTTGTGGCAAAAAGTGGACTCTCATTGCGATATGTCAAGCAATATTTGGCTTTACCGCTGAATGGATTGTAAACCAAATTCTGTATATTTTGCACCGAATATTGCTTCGTCTGGAACGTTCGCCGGACTTTCAGTGTCGTGATTTATTAAATTGGGATTTCTTCGCAAATGTCCACGTTTTCTTGGTTTATGGCACACAACAAAATACAACGGCACATCACTATATCTGGCGTAAATACCATCAAGCCGAAATCGGATTTGGCAACGATCAGAACCACGCCGAAAAAGTGAAGCTATTTGTGATTTTGGCTGTCGCAATGTCAAGGGGCGGTCAAAACCTGCCAAGGCGGGTCGAATGAAACCCAGCCACTGCGACGAACACATTGCGTCACATGCGGTAGATGCTGCACAAAACCGTGGTGTGGGGTAATAAAAATGGGTGGCCTGAATCACGCTGGGATTTTGCTTTGGATAATTAATATCTTTACGACGGCGTGGGCAAAATCCTGCCATTTTCTTTTGCATAAAAACGAGGTGATTCTCGGAAGAGAATTCACCTCCTTGAAACTGGCGTTGGTCATTGCCAAAAATACCCAAGCGCGCGCAACGAGGAAAATCCTGGGGTTCCGTTGCCCACAATGACATGGTCTATCACCTCGATCTTCAGCAACTGGCCTGCCCGGATTAAATCGCGGGTCACTTTGATGTCGGCCTGGCTCGGCGACGGTTCCCCGCTTGGGTGATTGTGCATCACTGCGATACATGATGCCGAAATTACTATTGCGGCACGGAACACGGTTGATGGCTGCACGAGAATGCTATCCATGGTGCCAATGGTGACGAGTTGGTGGCCTTTGACTCGTTTTCGTACATTCAGGAACAATACCACGAGGCATTCACATTCCGGATTGAAATACGGATGAGTGGCTATGTGCATCCGCCAATACGCAACTGCATCTTCCGGCGTGTCGCAGATTTGCATTGCCTCCGGCACTGGGCATTCCCTCAGTGCCGTGACCTTGAATTCCTTCGGATTGAAGTCAGTCATGAGCAACCTCGCTTTCCGGCAAGCTTTTGCCGATAATGAAGTCCGCCGCTTTCTGCGCCTGGGCGGCCGCATACACGATGAGCGTCCCGTCTGATTTTAACCGTTTCATCCAGCCTTTGAGATAGGCGGCCGAGTTGTCAATCGTGCGCTCCACGATGCCGGAATGACCGCATAGGAAGGCACTGCCAAGCTCGGCCACCAATTCCTCTTTGCAATAAGGGTCAGAACCGAAGCCGTTGTGCTCCATGATGCTCTGGCGCTTCAACCGCTTCTCATGGCCGGTCGAATGAACCAGCTCGTGAAAGAGGGACGCATGATAGTGGTCTTCAGTCTCGAACCGTTTGCGTTCTGGCATCCCGACGGTGTCATCGGGCGGGGAATAGAAGGCCTCCCTCATGCCGTGCTTGATGGCAGGCGGCTGCGGCATCTTCGCCACGATTTCCGCCGGCTTGGCGACTTCAAATGCGGTCTCGTTCGCAGCCGGCACATTCTTCAATCCTTCGCATTGGACGGCGTTGAAGACGTGATACAGGCGCAGGAACGGGATTTTCTCCGTTTCCCCGGATGTTTTGTTCGTCACTTCGACAGGTTTCCAGAACACGACGGGGCAGGACTTTTCGCCCTTCTTCACGCTGCCGCCAAGTTGGATGGCTTGGCGGAAGGTGAGCCACTGCGGTGATTCATACCCCATAGCCATGAGCAGGAACGTGTTTATTCCCTGATACGGCCTCTTCGTGATCAGGTTCCTGGGCAATCCGGTGGTGACCTTCCACGGCTTGTGCCAGGGGACGGTGCCTTGCTCCATTAGCGCAACGATGCGTTCGGTGATGCGGTCATACGATCTGGTATGCATAATGAACTCCTATTGTTTGATTGTTGAAAGAACCCTGAAGACCCGTGTCAAGCGTATAGCGCCACACCATTTCGGCGGAGACGGCAGAACTTGCCAGATCGGCAAGGGTGAAGAAGCGGGGAATACAAAAAGGCGGCTGAATCAGGCTCAGCCGCTTGGACGTTCCGCTATCACGGTTTGCGCACCACACATACCTGGGGCCTGGCGTTCGGATCGAACGTGTAGATGAGAAGCTGGCCGCAGGCGTGGCAATGCGTCCAATAGTTGCCCAAGGCGACGTTGTGAGGACTGCGGCAATACCAGCGGATGCCGCACTGCGCGTATTCATTCGGAGTTTTCCCCTTGCGCTTCTCGTCCCGCTTGAAACGGCGGTTGGCTTTATCAAGTTCGGCCTGCCGTTTCAGCATGGCTCGCTGGGCCTTTGCGGCGAGCTTGGCTTGGAGTTTCGCATGAGCACTCGCCTGTGCGGCATCCACGACAGCTTGTTCAAAGGCGAACAACGACTGACAGCCCGCTGGCTTTTTCATTTGGCATGGCGGTTGAGAATCTCCACCTCGGCGTTGGGCGAGACGCGAAACAGCTTGGGCGGCGGCAGGAACCGCACCGGCTTGTCGAACCTGGTTTTGAACTCCCTGACCGGCTGGTTCATGATGACGACTGCCGCGCATTCGCTCACGCG
>CAZASC010000269.1:0-4773 GCA_964487695.1 uncultured Victivallales bacterium | reverse complement strand
ACTTGGGGTGGCAACCGGGCCTCTTGATGACCGCCTCGACAAGTTCAAGAACGTCCGTCACGCTTTTGTCCGACTGAATTGGCACTTCGATTCCCAACGATGCAGCCCATTCGCGCACCTCGTCCAACGACTCAAGTTGGGTCAGAACTCGCTGCACCAGGTCCTGGAGTTCATTGGCAGCGTTTGGATTCTCGTCGAAGGTCTCGGCATTCACCTTGTTCCAGACGCTGTCTGCGTCGCTGAGGACTGTTGCCAAGCCAGGCCATTCAGCCAGCGAACCGAGCACTTTCGCCAAGCGCTCCCTAGATAGGGATTGCCAGTTCGCAATCGGGATGTTTGGAACCCGCTTCAATTCCTTCCGCAACTGAATCATACCCGCGAGGGCATGCCGCTTGGTGACCTGTAAGGAAGGATGCGCAACGGCCCGCCCGAACTTGATGCGGTCGTTTAGTGTCTTTCTCGTCTCCCTCAACTGTTCAAACGGGTAGTTAGCTGGCACCGTACCAGTGTCGGCAGGGAACTTCTCCGTTGCCCTCTTCAAGAACTCGCGCTTGTCCAAATCCTCATCGTGAAGATTCAGCAAGGCGGGTTTGAGTCCGCTTTTGGCCAGACGTTCCTCGACTTGAACAATGGCCGCTTTCTTGTCGCAGACCAACAGGGCTCTGCGTCCGCGATAAAGGGCGTTGCTAATAATGTTGGCAATGGTTTGCGACTTGCCGGTTCCGGGCGGGCCTTCCACCTGCAAGCAACAACCCTGGTCAGAGAGTTGAACCACGCGAAGTTGACTGTCGTCGCAGGGCAGAATCACCCCAAGTTCCTCAAGGCCGTCGTCCGTAATCTCGCCCAACTCGACGGCACCAACTTTCCCGCCCTCAATCTTCGCTCGGACAACAGCATTGCGCGCCAGAGCCTGCCGCAACGGAGGCTCGGTTAGCCGCTGCTGGACAACCATCTGCTGGCTGCTAAAAAGACCCACATAACTGTCAAGCCGGACTTGCGACGCGCGATTCCCAAGTTGCGCCTCGACCCAGTTGATGGCTCGCTCCGGATCATCCGATAAACCGGGGGCGATTCGGATGCCGAACTCGCGTAAATTAGCTTCCAGCACCGGATTGAACCGCCAAGGCTCGTCCTCCGAAACCGTCACCTTGACCTTGTCTCCGCTAATTTGAAGAGAGGCTCGTTTAAGGCAACCGGGAAAGAGTGCTACGCGCGGTTGCTGGCCGACGCCACCGGCAATCTTCATTTCAATCGCACCGTAACAGACGAATCCGCAATGCTCCCCACGCTCACGGATGCGGTTCTGGAAATTCCGATAAAGATTGCGAGCGATTGGGTCGGCCAGTGTGCCGATGATCAACGTGCCCCCATTGGCGAGGCCGTCGAATTCGGGAGCTTGCAGGGGGCGAAACCGTTTGAATGGCATCTTGACCAACGGGTTGTTCAGCCCCTGTGCGGTGGACTGTTTCATCCATTTGTCGAGATACTGTGCAAATGTCTCAGGCATAATCCTCACGATTGAGATCAATCGCCTCAACCAGCGTGGTGCGCAGACTTGCGACCAGTTCGGCCTTTGTTCGTTCCTGACAGTTTACACCGGGGACATCTTCAATGCAACCGATCTGCCATCCTGCTTCGTCACGGTCGTGTACGTATTTTGCCATAGTCAATCACTTCGGCAATACCCTATCATAGCTCTGTTGCCCTGTCCATGTGATGACCGTCAACAGGCCGTCGGTAATGGATGTGCTCATAGGTAATGCTGTTCCTGCAATATAACATCTCCAACCATTGCCCCCGATGTTATGTCCTGCGCAGCGGATTTGCAAGGTGGATGCGTGGGATTTCGGGCTTGCTTTACAGTGCAGGAATACCGGCGAAGTAATATTGTCCCTAATAATCTTGAACGGGTTTTGCGGATGTTTCACGCCAACTTCTACATCGCATTCTGAAAGAATGAGATTGACGCCGTCGCCTCTTCGCCAGACACTGTCCACTGTCGTCACCAAGACCAGCGCCGCGAGGCGAACAGGATTGAGTAATTATGAGTGAAACGAATGCAAAAACGTCAACTGAACAGACTCCCGATCCGATCCAAGCAGAAGCCAAACGCCTAATGGACGAGATCAAAACAATCAAGTCACGGGTCGAGGAATGTCTAAAGGCAACCGAACTGGCCAGGCAAAAGGCAGACAGTGAAGCACTCTTTGCGTTCAATGCCAAAGGCGCATGTGAAGGCCATTCCACTGCGATAGCAAATCTAAAAGGAACGGTTGAGGCAGACATAAAGTCTATTACAACAAACAAGCAGAAGACCGATGAACTGTTAGCATTCATAACAGCCGGTAAACCTGTCATCGATTCTGAAATGAAGGCGATCACCGAACGTCGCAAGGAAGTTGATCAGGCGTCACAAGAGATAGTCAAGGTAGCCCAGACGGGTTCGGTACGACTCCAAGAAATCGATGCTTCAAAAACTGCCGCTGAAACAGCATTGAAAACAACCAATGAGGCACTTAAGGCAGCCGTTTTGGCTCGCACGAACGCTGAGGCCGCAGAAGAGGAATCGACTAAATTCTCTGCTGATTCAAGAATGCAGACTGCGACCGTTGCGGAAAATCTGAAAGTTACAAAGCAATGCTCCGTCGACGTACAGAAACTCTTGACAGATGCACAAAACGACAAGACTGAACTTGCCACTGTTCTGGAGCATATCGCAAAGAGCGACGAAATTACGGTCGGTTATGAAGCGCGCCTCGTGAAGCTAACAGAAGAATTGGGTACGCTTATCAAGAAGGCCGACGATTTACTTCCTAATTTTGCAAGCGCAGGACTAGCATCTGCTTTCTGCGCGCAGAAGAAACGCTTCGCTTGGCCACAGATATGGTGGCTCGCGACTTTCATCTTGTGCGTGGTGCTGCTCATCATCGTTGCCCTACCAAGCTTTCTTGCCGCAGTATTCCCAAGTTACCTCGCTACGCTGACCGGAAAGACCGTCGATCCAACATGGAATGAGACACTGCACGGCATGGTCATGCGTCTTCCAATCCTGATACCGCTCGTCTGGTTGGCGATCTATGCGGGTCGTAATCACATGTTATCAGTGAGACTGGAGGAGGACTACGCTTACAAGGAAGCGATTTCTATAGCATTTGAAGGCTATAAACGGGAAATGCAGGGCATTGCAGCCGGAAATTCGACTGATTCTGCTCCGATCAACAAGTTGTGCGTGAACATCCTGACGGCAATTGCCGAGCGCCCAGGGAGAATTTATGATCACCACAACAAGGATATTACAGTGGCGAACGAGGTCACAGAAATCATGGCAAAGGCGAATGAATTTCGTCAGAAACAAACTGCAACTCGGTGATCAATGACGATAGAACTCTCACTCCGTCGTCGATCTACACAAGCCCGATGCTTCGCGAGCTTGTGGTTGATGCTCGCCACCCTCATCTTGATTGGCACGTATCTATCGCTCCCATATATTGCACATAAGACGCTGAACTACGTAAGCCAAGTTGAGAGACAATCTCCGGTGACGACTAGCGATGCTACAGTTGGTAACTTGGACACAAAGACATCCCTTCAGATGGAAATCGTTACGCTGGTAACATTGGTGCTTGGTCTCTTTGCGGTTTCATTTGCCTGCTTCCTGCTCGGCAGAAGCGCCTTTGTGGAAATCGAATTAGCGGCTCGATGTAGTGGATTGGCTGACGCCCTGTGTATTGCGGGTGAAGATTTCGAACGCCTCGAAAAGGCAGCAGACCTTTTTGTGCCAAAGGCGAAGCATTTCTCTATTCCGGAAATATTTGCGCCGAAAGATCGTGAGTCGTTTGTGGAACTGTTGAAGCTCTTGCGAAACAATTAGCACGCTCAGAATCCCCTAACTCGCGAACCTTCATTTCGCCGTCCATCAGTTGAAAAGCAGTATGGTCTTTTTCGCCCGGTTATTTACGTCCCACGATCATCCCAACAAGCTCGTAATCCAAAACGTATCTAGCGCCGGTCTCAATCTTCGCAACGCCCGCCCGATCAATGTTCGTATGCAGATCGCTCAATTTCTTGCTCAGTTCCAATTGAGTCAGGCCACGCTTCAGTCGCAATGCCTTAATCGTCAGCCCGCAGATATTCTTCCGCTTCCTTTTCATGCCGACAATATACCACAAGATGCAGGAGGATGTGTGCTAATTTGGAACACGGCTATATCATCATTCAACAGAATCACCTTGTTTTTTGATGTAAATGAAATATAATTGTTGCGTGGCGGAAAAGGGTATACATGGCGATGCGTGGACTAAGAAGATGTGAGGTCAAATATGAAATACGGTTTAGACGATCATTGTATGGAAGACCTAGACAACCTGCGGAAGATGTATCCTGACGAATTGAGCGACCGCCCAAAACGCAACCGATCCAGCGCAAGACCACGCCTGACACCATCTGAAGAGAAACAGATTATCGATAAGGTCAAAGCCTTTGAAGCGATATGCGGACCTATTCAGCAAGCTATAACCACCGCTTTGAATCATAATTGGCCTATCTCTGAGGAGGCTATCATCAACATGTACAAGAAGCTCTCAACTCGACGCGAGAATGCGCCGCCGATGTATCAAGGAGCCGAAGTCCTGCCTGATGACTCTGCACAGGCAAAGCATGACTCATGGGCCTACGACTACGAGATGCGACAAGGGGCTCCCGATGGTCCGACATTCTGTGAGTCTTATGCCGACCTGATCTCGATATATGCCACCCTCGTGAACTTTTCTCTGT
>CAZASC010000268.1:0-4795 GCA_964487695.1 uncultured Victivallales bacterium | reverse complement strand
ACCCTTTCGCATTAGAACAGCTTGCTAAGGGATACGTTTTACGCGGGCAAGGTCATTCAGGAAACTTTGGGCATCAGAGTGGGCAAAGAAACGCCGCAGAGCGGTGCAGACTTTCCCGGGTGCGATCAGAAGCCGCGTCTCTGCGTTTTTCTGTTGCCCATACGGAAGGGATATTGGAATTCCGATAATGGTTGGGTGGAACGATGCGAAGCGTTCGTCGTGAAGAGAAGAAACGATTGGAAGCAGAAAGTCCGAGTGAAGGACCTGAAAGTTCACAATAGCGGACACGATGAAGTTGACAAAGAGCGAAGAGGCAGAATCCACCCCAGATTCTCGCTGTTCCGTTCGCTTGCGTAACCATTCTTTCGCAAAGGAAAAGACCTTATCGGACCTGTGGAGACTTCGGTCGGCATGTGGATTGGAAGCCGTTGGATATGAAAACACAGCTTTCGTTCTTAGAAAAGGGATTGAACCCGGACTGCGCGCTGCGATCCGGCTACGTAATGTATTGATGAGGTCTGGGAGATTGACATTCGCCGGGGCGCCTCTAAGGATTTCCTGCTCGATTTCCGCAATCTCCTTTACAGAATAGGTGACAAGAGAATCCCCGTCGAGTTTCTTCAGGAGTGCGGAGTCGCTCTCCGCAATTAGAGAATCAAGAACTGTGTCCACACGACTCATCGCGAAATCTCTCCTGGAATCCAGTTGAAGCCAAGATCTTCAAGCCAACCTGGTACATGTTGCTTCAATTCCCGAATGAACTCTCCGTAGTCAAAGGTGGAAAGCGAAGACCATGGCTCGCGCCCGTGTGGCCAATGGCCCATGAACACCTCTGCACATTCGTAAGACATGCCGCTTGTGCGTAAGAGGTGCCGGGCTACCTTGCGAGGTGTATTCACCGGATATACAAACTTGTCGCCGAAAATTCTCTTAATCTCCGTCGGAGTGATTGGCAAGGTCCTATCCTGATCGTCGAGAAACCATACGCGCGATCCATTTTTGTCGCTCATGAAGTTGTGCTCGGCATCTATGGCGCTAAGCCTCTGCTCAACAACCGTCATGTGCTTCCTCAGACCTTCCGATGCCCAGATCACTCTTGTCTTATAACCATCTGCAAAATCCTTGTCGCTCAAGATTCCTACCCCTGTGCTGGCTGCAAGATCATCGCTGTCCAAATACGCGTCCTTGATGGCCCTTGTCCCGAAGGAGAAGAATTGATGCCAGATCAAATAGAGTACCGCGCGGTTCAAATAATCCCGATGTGTCGCCGGGGACAATTCAGAAGGGGAAACAGCGAAGAAGAGCATACTCCCGCTACGGAGCCATTCAACAACATCTCTCACATGGTCGATTCTGGGAAAAGCGCGGCATCCGATAAGGAGATTGTCTGTAGCGGGATTCACAATTTCCGGGAGGCGATCTGATTTCCACAGCAAGGAGCTTGTCTCTTCAAAGAGGCGCCTTGTTTCACCAAGCTCAGCGACCCCGTAATGGAGTTGAACACTGGCGCCTTGATTACGCACTCCCAAGGTAAGACAGGCAGTCACGAGGTCGCCGTCAGTCAACTGATGGAGAAGCCCCCATCGTAGATTTGCAAGGCGAGTGAAAGTGTACCGCTTGCGTGGATTGTGCTGCGTCATCCATTCGTGAGCCAGGCGCTTATAGTCATAGGCCCCTCGGAAGAGTTGGCCTGCCTGGATTCGAGAAAGACGGCAGAATCTCAAGATAAGATATGTGACAAGTTGCGAGGCACGATAGCGCAGGACGGATGCACGGGGCGCTTCCGTATCCACGGGTGCGTCCCATTTGCTTGCATAATCAGGGCCAATCGCCGGCCAGATCCAATATCCATTCGGGTCATCGCTCGCGGGATTCTGGAAACCAAATGCCGATCGCGGTTCTCTTACAATCTTGAGCGATAAGGCATCGTCAATTCCTCTCCCGGTCTCGATAATGATTGCATTGATCAAAAGCCCTGCCAAAGAGTCCTCATTTAGCGATGTATCTTGCACCGCGTTTTCGAATGCTGGAAGTAGATCGAAATGCATTTCCTCCAAACGTAGTGCCTCGGAGTTCCATGGAAAGAGTCGGCGCTCAAATTCAAAACTGCGTGCCTTATCATGCGATGCGACGAGCGCTTCGTATCGATCCGCAGCGTCTGGAACTTCCGCATTAACAAGTAGATCGCTCCCCGTCAGCTCTTCTGGGGCCAGTCCTAGTTCGAGAGCATCTTCGACAGAAAAGGAACGGCGATGAAGCAATTCGTGAATGACGGTATCTTCATCATCTTCCGAAGAGGGAGTGTGTGTGAAGCCAAAAAGATGTTCGTTGTAAAAGACTGATTCTGGGTGAGTCGGGCGCGGTTGGCGCCTATCCCCAGAAGAACGGGGCCCGTCATTCCGGGCAGGTCGCCATTTGTCACGATATGCACGAATTCGAACGAATTGGCTGGAGAAATCCTGTGCAAAGTATGGAAGTGCTTTTCTAAGGTGAGCACGGAAGTGCCTTGGGGAACACGATGGTGCGAGGTGTTCAAGTAAAGGGACAAACCTCACTTCTGAAAGATCTCGAATCGCCCTTGCGTATGGGGCAGGAAGCCTTGTCATACGTTCGGAAACTGCCGATCCTTCCACGGCGGTGACATTACTTCGCCCGGAATTCTTTAATTGGCGCTTCGCAACTTCGCGCTCCAACCATTGTGCGTATAGAAATTGCATCTGAAGAGCAGCATAGTCCCGGCGCAGATCGGGCCTTGCATGTTGGTCACATAGCATCGCGAAGATCGGATATTGTGTGATCTCCCCGTACATCGGATTGCGCGGCTGTTGATTCGAAGCATGTCGTGTCACCGGTTGTTGCGGAAAGACATAATCTCCGATTAATCGCTGGATCTCGTTCGCGTTTTGCACAATGAACTCGACGAGTTCAGGCCATCGCGCGAAGCACCGAGTTGAACGCCATAGATTGTTCTCCAATTTAAAATAAATGTGGAGGTTGGCTGCAACAGGTATGAGACAGCGCAGGTCAGGTGTGGCGCCTGTCAAATCACAGAAGCGCAGAAATACCTCATCGAGGTCATCACTGAGGAGCAAGCGTAACACAGCAGACAACTTCTCGGGTTGAGCAAGTGACAATTTATCGTCGGCCATAAATGCGATCCAGACCTGTCATCCTGCACGATCCGGCTGGGTCATCTCTAATTATTTATATCCCAGGAGAGGACCTGAAAACTGGAGTGAGGTGAAACCATTACAAGGGAAGTGCTCCAAACTGACAGAAACTCACTGGGCTGTCATTCTGCATTTGCCGACGTCCCGATGGCGATTCATGTTGAACACAATATGGAGCAGTTTTCAGGAAAGAGAGAAAGAGAGGCAGGAAGGGATCACCCTGGAGAGCCGCATCTCTCGCATGCGTGTCGCCCCAAATTAATCGCGGCAAATCGGGTGCGATATAAGCAAACATGCGCAAAAGCAGTTAGAGGTGAGAATTTGGTGCAGAAGAACATCAGTCCTCCATCTTTCAGGCAGCGTGCGCATAGCCACCCTGATCTCCGCGCCCTGGAAACTGCTCCAAATTGTCCACCACGAGGTGGCGTACGGTCATCAAGGGATAGCAGGTGTGTGGCTCCAAGGCCGTAACTATTGATTTGGTGCAGTCGTTCGAACGGCAAAATTATTCTTTGCGTTACCGACTGTTGCTCATGAGGCAGGACGTTTCGGCTTCCGCCAGTGCATTCGTGCGGAGTTGCTGCCACAGCCAAAACTTGCCCGAGCCGCGTCTTGCCGATCCCGGTCGGCCCCGTAAACAAGACATTGAAACGTTGCGCCATCCATTGTGAGTTGGTAAGCCCTCGCTCCGTACCCGGATCCATTTGCCGAGCATACTCCACCAAGTGGAGACCCAAATCATTCAACGAAGGGAGCAACAATGAGCAGTTTGTCTCTGAACTTGGCGGGCAATGTTCGCCCAAAGCAACGCAGGCGATATAAGCGTAAGACGACCCGCGAACCGAAGACCTTGGAGATCTGAGTGCGCTGGCATTCGAAACGTACGAGAACAACATCACGCCGCTCGTCGATTTCACCACCATGATGCAGCAGTTCAAGGCAGATTTCCGGATGAGCAACTTGTCGGGAAACTGAATTGAACTGTGACGGGGTCGGCGTAATCCAGACATGAGCGCCGCGCAACTGGCCGCCAATGCCGGTTGCACCAAAATGATTTTGGAAGACCTGTCCTGAGGAGGGCGCATGTACAAGTTTATTTTTGCTGATGAATTCGTCAAGATGTTGCCGGATGAAGAGATTCCATCTTGCGTAGCCGGCCAGGGGTCGCTTCAGGCTGTTCTCGACTGGACTTTCTACTGCGACGTCAGACACACAGGGGAGCGTGGGTACCCTGCATTCTGGGAAGCCATTGACGATTATGGAAACCTGGTCTCCTGCTGCGCGGTCTGAGTTCATATTCGATTTGGAGGTACAATTTGGGCATGACCATTCCGGTATTTGCACTCTCGTCTACACCTCGGACCCTGGCCATTGAGCCGCCTCTGACTGACCAAGAGTTCCAAGCTCTGTGTTTTCATAACCATGTGGAGTTTGAACGCCAGAAAGATGGTCTGATTATCATGAACCCACCAACTGGAGGGTTTACTGGGAATGCCAATGCCGAAATCACCAGACAGCTTGTGAACTGGTGGTATTCCATTCCTTATCCGAATTGTTGTGGACGAGTATTTGACCTTGCCCGCGTAAAACGTATCCCTTAGCAAGCTGTTCTAATGCGAAAGGGT
>CAZASC010000267.1:0-4805 GCA_964487695.1 uncultured Victivallales bacterium | reverse complement strand
CGCGGAAGGAAATAAAAGATATGCTCGCGTCGATGCGGCTCGCGCTCGATCCATCGCGCGAAGTGGATATGATTCGCGCGGCGGCGAGTCCTTCGCGCGGTATCGGAAAAGTAACACTCGGCAAAATCGCAGCAGGGCAGAGAAGTGAACTGCGTGCCGGCGAATTGGCGAAAATTGAAGCATTTGAAAAAATTATCAAAGAACTTGCAGATGCGACCGAAACACTCGCGCCGTCAGAATTTGTAAAACTTGTTGTTGAAAAAAGCGGCATGCGCCGAGCACTCGTTGACGATGGAACCGAAGAAGATCGTGAACGATTCGAGAATATCGAGGAGCTCGCTTCTGTTGCTGCTCGTTATGATGACGAGCCGGGCAAGGCTGGGATCTCGGCGTTTTTATCCGACGCAGCTTTGGCGAGTGATCAAGATGAATTAGACCAAGGAGAAAAAACTGGCGTGACGCTGATGACGGTTCATGCGGCGAAAGGGCTCGAATTCGACACAATCTTTGTGAGTGGAATGGAAGAAGGACTTTTTCCGCACCAAGGATTTGATGAAAAGAGCCGAGACGAGGAAGAAGAGCGTAGGCTTTTTTATGTAGCGATAACACGTGCGAAAGAACGTCTATTCCTCACTCTGACCCGCATTCGGAAAATCTACGGGAGCGATTACATCACAGAGCCATCTTCGTTTCTCTCCGATATCGATTCGTCGCTTATGCTTTATGATGAAACAAATGAAAAAATTATTTCCTAAGAAATCGCTCGGGCAGAATTTTTTGATGCACGCGCGCATTGCGGAGAGAATCGCAAATATTTCTGGAATTACACAAGAATCAACGGTGCTCGAAATCGGCCCTGGAACAGGAATGTTGACGCGCGAACTTTTGAAATTGGCAAAAAAAGTCATCGCGATTGAAGCCGACGAAGAACTTTTTGAAAAATTGCGTATTGATTTTGGAAATGAAATTACTTCGGGGAAGCTCGAGCTCATTCAGGGCGACATTCGGACGTTTGATATTTCAAAACTCCCGCGCGGATATGAACTCGTTGCGAACATCCCGTATTATTTGACGGGCGAAATTTTCAGAATGTTTCTTGAAGCAGAAAATCAACCAAGTTCAATGACGCTGCTCGTACAGAAAGAAGTAGCTGAAAGAATCGCCCGGGCAAAGAAAGAATCAATTCTATCGTTGTCAGTAAAAGTGTTTGGAACGCCGAAATATGAATTTACTGTTCCGCGCGGAGCATTTCGACCGGCGCCCAAAGTCGATTCCGCCGTGCTCACTGTTCGCGATATCTCGCGAAAGAATTTTCATTCGCGCGCAGATGAATTGAGATTTTTTGAAATAGTTCGAGCTGGGTTCGCGCATAAAAGAAAATTTGCACGTAAGAATCTCGCTGATGCCGGATTTTCAGCAGGGAATATAGCTAAAAAAGCTCGCGCAGAAGACTTGTCTCTTTCCGATTGGCTTGCTTTAATGCACCATTTTGTGTAGATAACGACTGCTCTTGCGCCCAGTGACTGCTATACTTTATAGCGATACTATGGGAAGAATTCTAGAAAATTGGCGTATAACTCTCGCAACGCTTTTTTCGCTGTTGCTAATTGTCGGCGCATTCATTCTCGCACGCGACGCAACGAATCCCTCGCTCGCGCAGGCATCGACAGAAACAGCTCTTCTAAAAGCAATCGCGACAAAGGATTCAACCGGCGACGGATTGCCAGATTGGGAAAAATCTTTGTACGGCATTCCAGTTAATGCGACAACGACCGATTATTTTCATCTCGGAATGACCGATGGCGAAGCGGTTCAGAAGGGTCTCATCGTACCAAAGGCGATTGCAGACATCACTGTTGCCACTTCATCATCCGACATTTCTGATATAACTGACGATTCGCTTCCGCCAGCGCCGTCAGACGACACTCTCACCGCCGCATTTTCAAAAAATTTCATCACGCTGTATATGGCGGCAAAAGAGCAGAACGGCGACGAGCCACTTTCTGAAGACGATATCTCGAATATTTCAAACGAAGTGATGAATTCGCTCACTTCTTCTGTCACTGTCGCGCCGGATTTCAAATCGGCAAGCGATATTAAAGTTTCAGGTTCCGGTCCGGACGCATTAAAGGCGTTTGCAGTGAACGCAGAAGCGGTTTTTGCGGCAAATCAAAGCGATGCGACGACGAGCGAGATAAATTATCTGCAAGATGTGGTTCAGAATAATGACACGTCAGCAATTCCTTATATTGTTTCAATCGCTAAGGCGTACCGGAACAATGCTGTAGGGCTTGCTGTTCTTCCGGTGCCACAAGAGCTCGCTGCTGACGATCTCACGCTTGTGAACGCGATGATGCGGATCAGCGAAGTAACGAGTGATTTCGCACGCGTGAATGATGACCCCCTCGCGACGATGCTTGCGCTGAATCAATATCCGCAAGCAGTTCTCAATATTCAGAATGCTTTTATTGATATCGACAACATATATAAAGCAAACGGTGTTTCTATCCCTGCAGGAACACCGGGATATTTCTTCGCAAATTTAACAAGCACTATGCAAGCTGCGCAGACAGCATCCTCTCAAACGCCATGAAGTCGCATTTCTCAATGTCAGTGCTCACGATATTCTTAACAATTATTCTTATTGCGCCCTACACTTTTTTTGTTGCGCCGCAAAAGGCGCACGCATTTCTCGGCTTAGGAGACATTGTTGAAGATCCTTTAAATCTTGTACAAAATACTCTCTCCGCTATTGCTAATCCTCTCACTGCCGCCGCGACCACTTTGTCGCAGGTTAATTCCTACGTGCTCCAACCGCTCGCACTCACATTGTCGGGGAATCTATTGAAATCCATCACTTCGAGCGTCACCGCATTTGTCACTGGCAAGAGCAATGGAACTGGCAAGCCACAATTTTCGACGAATTTACAAGGTGAACTGCCAACAACCGGAGATGTTCAAGCGCTGGCATTCTTCGCACAATTGAAGAAATCAAATTCGCCATTCGCCGCGGCGATCACTTCTTCTCTCACGAATAATTATCTCCAGAATACGAGTTTGGCAGGATTCTTTGCAGCAAGTCAATGCACGCTCTCCAAGGCGTCGCCGAATATAAATTCTTTTCTTGCCGGTAACTGGTCGCAGGGTGGCATCGGCGCATGGTTCGCGCTCACGACTCAAAACCAGAACAATCCATATACGCTGTATCAACAGTCACAAAACCAACTCGCTTCTATCGTCAGCACCGCGCAATCAGCCCAAGTAACCCAGCTCAACTGGGGTCAAGGTGTGGCGTCATGGTGCGGATCGACCGCCTCTTCAGGCTCTTCAAGCTCCGCAGCTCCTTGTACCAATAAAGACGGTTCGCCGGGGAAAGTTCAAACGCCTGGATCAACCATTAGCGCATCTCTCAATAAAGCGCTAGGCACTGACCAAAGTAAACTCGTCGGTATGGGAAGCGCTGGTTCCGAAATCAATAGCATCTTGTCGAGCGTTGGCACCGTTCTGAAAACAATGGCGCTCGTAACGAGCATTGTGAACGGCGGGAGCACAGGCGGGCTTCTCGGCGTTTCGAACACTTCCGCGACGAACAGAACTTCCGAATTCTCACAATATCAATCCACAGGATTCCTTGGTGTGACGGCGTCTTCTACTATTGGTGCCGCAGCAAGCTCGCTCTCTGTATCGCCATCAACAATGTCAAACAATATTTCGGAATATCAGTCCGCATGGAATGTCATCAGTTCGGCGGCAAACACTGCGTCAACGACGGTCACCGATCTCTCGAACACATGCGCATCGCAGGCGAGCGCGGCGCAGACTGCGCTTACATCTGAAATCGCACCAGTGCTCACTCAAGCCGCAACAGCGTCCGCCGCTATTACGAATGCGAACGCGCTGCTACAACAAATTCAAAACGATCCGACGACTGATCCTTCTGGCACGGCATATGCTAACGACATCGCGACTCTTCAGACTTTGTCTCCGACGAATACCGATGTTTCAAGCGCTGAGCAAAATTCACAAGTGACTGGGAATGCGTCAACGACTGATCCGACAAATCCTAATTCACTCATTGTCTCTGGCGGCACAGCGGTTGATCAAATGAATCTCATCACAACAAATGCGACCGCGCTTAAAGCCGCATGCAGTCCAGGCGATTAATTATGCGAAAATTTTTAACTATTTCATTCATAACGCTCGCGCTCGTCGTTTGTACGATGGTAATAGCCCACGCGCCGGTCGTGCATGCGGCAACTCCGACAACAAGCGCCGCACCAGCTGGTGCGAATAATCCAATAACCTTACCGACTCTTCCAGGAGATACCGGCGGTGTTATGGGCACGGTCATGACTTGGATAATGACGCTTTTTGCATGGCTCCTCGGTGTTGCGGCAATTATACTCGACAATGCGGTGTACTACACAGTCGTCACGATGGGGAATTATGTGCACAATCTAGCTGCCGTCGGCGTCACATGGCGAATTCTTCGCGACATAAGTAACATCATGTTGATATTCGGATTTCTCGCCATCGGCATCTCGATGATTCTCGGTAGTTCGAAATTCGGATTCGGGACAAAAATGCTACCGATGCTTCTCGTCGCCGCTGTCTTTTTAAATTTCTCACTTTTTATTTCAGAAGCGATAATCGATGTCGGGAATCTATTCGCGACTGAATTTTATACGCAGATTAACGGCGGCCAACCAGCAGGAGCGAAGAATTTTGATTCAGTTTCTTCTATAACAAACGAAGGTATCTCTCAAGAAATCTTATCCCAATTGGGTCTTCAAAGTATTTATAAT
>CAZASC010000266.1:0-4805 GCA_964487695.1 uncultured Victivallales bacterium | reverse complement strand
GAGACTTCGCAACACTTGACTGATCGACCTCCAGACGAGCGCTGCTTCGGTCTGCCCGCAAACACAGAAACACATAAAGCTTGAAAGCCCCATCTGACAGCAACGTCATCGCAGAAGCGACTTCCCGCCCGGCAGCAAACCATCCGGTGGGATACTTCAACCTCGCTCGTGTTGGCATTGAATCAACCAGGGTTCAGCCTTTCGATCCGATTGCACGGGAAAAGCGGTATACGAGCTTGTTGCCCACGGCCTCTGGTCCTTCAAGGGAAGCTGTTGCGATTTCCGGGTACGCCGCGGCATAGGTATCTCGAACCTGATCGATAGAAAGCTTATGGCCAGGGTCAGGTAGCCGTACGCCGTTGTAGGTAAATTCTCTTTCCATCTGCTCAACCTGCATCATGTCTCCTTCGCTACTCGGTAGTTGGTTTCGATACTGTGCAATGTCTGCCAGGATGATCTTCTCTCTCAACCTGTTTGCTACATTCATTTGCTCTGTCAGCTCTTCCTCGATGCGCATGATACGGACAATGAGATCGTCCTTCGCCTGTCGCCGTAGTCGCGCAACCTTTGCTTGTATTGCTGCTTTCTTCGTTGGCTCGACCTGCGCATACATTTCAAGAATCAAATGGCTTTTGACCTGCCGCGCTTTGGGCGCGCATCGACTATCCAAGTACAACTGATAGGCGCATTCGTTTCGTTTGATTGTGTTCGTCGATAACGACCTCCCGAAAAGAATGCGCACTTCGTCTCGAATCAACGTTAACGTCACACCTCGATCTGCCTTGCACAGCTTTTCAATTGCCGCCTCGACGCATTTCGCGGTCTCATTCTTTCGGCTTTCCCATGTCGAGGCAAGCCATACTGGACTTACGCGCTTGATCTTGTTTTTGATCATGCTATGCCGGGTGTGCTGGATTCTATCTGCACATTCTGAAGTGAGTCATCCCGAGTTTGCTCAATGAGACTCATCTCTTCGAGCATCAATTCACAATCCTGCACAAGTTGATTCAGGCGTCGTTCCTCTGGAAATAGCTTTTCGCTGGTGGACCACAGAGCATGTTCCTTGGCCCATGCCATCTTCTGTTCGATTTGGTAACGTTTCTCGGGGTCCGGCGCATTGCCAGCACAGCCAATACAGGCAAACTTAGCTGGGCATAGATTCGCAACTACGCAAGTTCCCCCGATGACCTCGGTAAGTGCGCCCACCTTTCCTTCAGCCTCATTGAGCATACGACCGATCTCTGCCGGACTTCGTAGAGCCTCAGCGGCAACATCGATCCGATCGACGAACACCATTTCAGCAGCCTCCATCACTTGGGTCCCAGTAGGCTGGGAATAGTACTTCGTGACAGAGGTATCGCGCTGGTGCAACAAGGCAGCAATTACATCCACCGAAACTTTCATGTCCGCCATTTCAGTCGCGAACGCATGCCGCAGTATGTGCGACGTCAGATGAACGCCTTGCCCATCAGATGCCCGGACGACAGCTCCATGCAGAAGAAAGCGAATTAAACTATTGAGCGTACACTGATCCATAATCTTTCCACTCCATTGAAACACGTATCTATCAGGAAGAGTCTTGTTGAATTCTGGCGCGACGACAGGTATTTTCTTTGTTTGTGTTTGTTCGCGCAGAAATGATATGACATCCATCAGGTCGTCTTTGGTGCGTTCATCTATGTAGAAGTTCTGCCTTTCCGTTGCACCTTTTGGAATCATGCGTAACATCCAGCGAGTGGTGGCCTTGGGACCAACATTAACCAGTTGCTTGATGCAGTCGGGACTCTGCGCAATCTGCTGAATTTCTCCCAATCTTGCTCCAGTAATCGTCTGAATGCGAATCGCAAGATGTGCGAATTGCGAGGCGATCAATAGCCCTTCTATGGAAAACAGGAGATGGCCTCCCTTCTCCCTCATGCAAGCCCATTCGGCGAGCTGACAACTCCAACCAATGATGCGCTGTGGCAGATACCAATGATCGGAGTTGTTGTATCCCCAGCGTTTATAGAAATCAACACGCTTGCGCACAAGGTTGGTATCACTCACGTCTGAAAACACGTAGTTATCGCACAGTTCAAGAAACCATGGTTCAGAGGGTGTAACGCCATTATCGAGTGACTCGGTGCGTCTATGCTCAACGTGATAGCAGCTATTATCAGGAGAGAATTCGTCAGAATGGCGCCTGCGATGGCGGCTCTTTATGATTGAAGTGTAGCCAAGTTCGACCAGCCTATCCCACCTGGATATCGCGTCCCAAAGAGTCATGTGTACTCGCTGGCGCAATAATCGGCCGCCTTCCAACGGCGTAGTCTCCTCATAGCTGAAGTCATATGGTAGTGGAAGTTTCTGTGTCTCGACGGCAGCAATAGCCTGTAGGCTTGCCGTGTGCATTCGTTTAACTTGATTGAGACGGGATTTGGCCAGATGCCGCAACTGATGAAACCTGCTATGGACTGTGTCAGTCTTTGCCTTGACTCTCGCCTTTCTCTGTTGATTCAATGCTGTCCACTCGCCAGTCATCGATATTCTTCTTTGATCGACTACACGTCTGATAAAGAAAATCTCCATGGTATGACGCTGCGTTTCTGACAATCTTTCTGCGTAATCATCAAAGCAATGCCTGATGGTATTCCATGAACCGCACAGGGTTACGCGCTGGCATTCCGTCAGCCCCGAAGTTACCCGATCTTCCCGAAGCGTCCTGAACATCTCGTCAGGATCAATCGTAGAGATGTCGTCCATTTGAATATCTTTCATCACTACGCGCATCGTTGAGACAAACCCGACGATATTCAAGTAAAAGTGATACCTGCTTGAATCTTTGAGGCATGTGTAGAGTGCCACAGTGTTCCGCAGTGATCGATTTTCAATCGCTCGAATATAACCAATGAGTTTTGCCGATGGAACTGGCCAACGGCCATCATTGTTTGAATCAAAGCATGTCAACGGAGCTGTGGCGATTTCAGGCGCAATATGCGGAATGAGGTCTTCAAGACTACTGATCGACGGATTTCTTGCCTTTGATTTGAAGCCGCGAGAACGACGCCAGGATTCCATTCCATCAATAAATGGGCGTGTTGACACACCCGGGAAGTGGAGAGTGAGAGTCTTTTGGTTCGGCCGATAACCCCCTATCCAGAGGGCCTCGCATAAAACAACCACCGCGTTCACAGGAAGTGGTGTCATCTTCGGCCACTTCGATCCCATTATTTTCCGTATATTCGCGACTGCGTCGTCAATCGTCATTATCCTCTCCAAGAAGAAAGGCAAGATCTTCATTGCTCCGCTCTGCGGCAGCAGTCGCGAAGGCTGTCGATTGAGAACGTGGAAAAGCATCTGGTACCTGACAATGGTGCTCCCGTCGTCTCATTTCCTTATGAATCGTTTGTAGCCGACTCTGAAAATCAACCTCCCGCCGCAGATGATCGTACGAACGCAACGTGCGCTCCCCTGAATTCCATGCCATGTATTGAATCAGTTCCTGACGACATCGGGACCGGGCTGCTTCATCTTTGGCTGTTCGGTCGATATTTCTCAATGCATTTGTCACGAACCAATGACGGGCCTGGTGCGGATCTGCATCAATTCCAGATGCCATCAGTGCCGGCTTCCAATACTGATCCCGGAACAGCTTCGCTGTCAGGGGCGCGCCCTGTTCAGTGAGAAAGAGAGAGACGTTCTCCAAACTCTGAGGATTTCCTCTGTATAGTGTTGTGAGGTTGCTGATTCGCAGATGTTGTGGATCCACTGCTGCTCGGCCGTTCATTGCATCATCGAAGTAGCGCCGGTATAACTTCGTAGTTGGATTTGAAATCATGATTGTCTTGGTTCGTAGGCCAAAGCTGCCTTTATTTCGACTCTGCAAGACGTTGCGAAAGCCGCCCTGGGCCCAATCAAGCGCAGTCAGTCCGACGGCCTCCGAAATTCGTACGCCTGATTCAAACAATGTTCGGCTCACGCAGAGTTCCCGCAGCTTCCAACCAAAACGCTTGCCTGCCTCCTGAACCATGCGCGGGAACTCTGGATCATCAATTGTTTGTGGCTTCCACTCATGCTGAATGAAACGGAAATAGTTTTCTGACAGGCGAATACCAGATCGCTCGTCTACGCCGCTCTCTTTCGGCATAGGATCGCGTCCTCTAAGCATCCTGATTGATAGGCGGTGTTGCTCTCGCAACTCGAGTCGGACTCTAGCTGCGTCTTCATGGATCATCGGATTTGCAAAGGAATACCGACGAGTAACAATCAGGAAGTCATAAAACCGCTTGAGCGCGGACAGCAGTGTGCGCACATTGACTCTGGTTCCCTTTGTAACGTTGATGTAAGATACCTTGAGGCCGCATAAGTCAGCCCTGACAGTCACTTTGCAATGCGATGCAACAGTCAGATACTCGCGTAGCAGTGCGCGTACCTCCTGGGGACTGCCAAAGAGTGTCCAGCCATTCGCCAACGCGACCTGATCTCTGCTCGCCCAATTGGCAAGTGAAATGATTTCGCGAAGGTACATCGGCACCGACGACTCGGATAGCGACATCTGCTGATCGTGTGCAAAAAGAGTGAGTGCAATCACTGGCAGGCCGTCGTGGTCGACAACTTGGTGGCGATAAGCCAGGCTCGGAGTTGAAATCAGCTTGTACATTCTTTGCACAGGCAACTCAGTTCCAAATTGCCAAGGCAAAACAAAAACAAAAACAGACGAAATGATGCTTGATATGTTCTAAAATTTGCCTTTCCATTCCACTATGCAATGACGCCACATACAACGTCATTGCAGTTAGATGTATTTACTGTGAATCTATGCGACT
>CAZASC010000265.1:0-4808 GCA_964487695.1 uncultured Victivallales bacterium | reverse complement strand
AACACATCAGGCTGCCCCATCAAGTCGTTTACCTCCTTCTTGGCTTCATCGTTATGACCAACATCCGAGTACTCCCACCAAGTCGTAGCCGGTATCGTATCAGTCACTTCGGAAATGAATCGCTTAACCGCAGGCCGGGCATCTCCATCGATCCCGAACCAGATCCGGTTATCCGCAATCATCTCTGCAAACTTCTCCTTCGTGTATCGCCAACTCGTCCCAGATGGTGGCATTACATCGCGACCAGACGGCAATCGAACAGGGAAGATCGCGTAGTCACGCACCTCATTTCGAAGAACATCGCCAGCCTTCCATGGGCCGCGTGGATCATGATCTCTGTTCGTATATCGTGCTGTTTGCTTCTCCGTCTTTGCGAGTCTGTTGAGTTGGAGTCGATTCATATCCTTTACTACAACAAGGACGAAGTCATGTGATTCTGATAGGAATTTTGAATCCGCTTTCGGCGCATACTTCTTTTGCCAAACCACGGTGCAGAGAAAGTTGTGCCGCCCAAACACCTCGTCGCACAGGACCTTTAAGTAATGGCATTCGTTATCATCAATGGTAATCCACAGGGAACCATCATTGGCAAGAAGGCTCTTCAGCAGCACAAGCCGATCGCGCATCAAGGAAAGCCAGAGCGAATGCTCCACACCGTCATCGTAATGTTCAAAGGCCGATCCAGTGTTGTACGGCGGATCAATGTAGATGCATTTCACTTTGCCTGCGAAATCCTGTTCCAGCGCCTTGAGCGCAAGAAGATTATCGCCGTGAATAAGCATATTCTCGGCATTCTTGTCGCCGTACGACTTACCCGCATCCTCAATGAGAATGCGCGGCTCAAGTTGTGGCTGCTTGTCCTTGCCGATCCACGTCAGTTCAAGTTTTGGTTTACCACTCATCATATCTGTCCTCGTCGCCATCCCAGCTGCTCAAGATAACGAGCGGCTTCCTTGGGGTGATATTGCGAGATCCACGCAATGTATCCTCTCAATTGTTGCTTGCGTTCCTCGGCCAACGTAGGCTGCCGGACTGCCTGATGAAACATGGCACGCAGTTGGCGTCTCTTTTCGCGGGGGATGGAGAGCTGTTGATTGACAGTCAGTCCTGTCACCTCACGCCTGCAACGAGGCCCCATAAGACGCGATTTTGACTTATTGATCGTGAAGCCGTACTTTTTGATCATAACCGCGACACTTTTTCGGAACTCATCAGGAATGGGGCTCCGGGATGAGAAACTGAGGTCATCGGCGTAGCGTGTATATCGAATCTTGTTCTCTTTCGCAAGTTTCGAGAGTTCTTTATCCGCAGAACGGAAGATGATGTTGGCGAGGGCCGGACTTGTCGGTGCACCTTGTGGTAAAGAGCCGTTCAAACAGCACAAACCGGACAAGAAGTAGGCTGCTTCCGGAGGATATCCCATGCTTTCGAACGCCTTGGTGACATTATCCTGTTTTATCGAGGGGAAGAAATCTTTCAGGTCGATATTCCAGAGAAAGGGATGTCCAACATGAACTTGCGCGCCTGTCGTGAGATTTCGGCCGCGGACGAACCCGACCGCACAGGCATGCACCGGCAGCGGCGTTAGAATGCAGTCTAATATGTACCTCTGTACTGTCTTCAGGAAGATACGAGGCGCAGTAATCTCACGTTGTCCCCCAGATTTCTTCTCACGCATGAACGTCCTGTAGTATTTGTGAGGGGCAATGACCATGTGCCCAACGAGTTTGGTAGAGATCCCGAGATACGTTGCAATCTCTGGCCCCTTACAGATTGGAATCAAGTTTTTCTTGAGCAGTAGTCGAGCTGTCGTTAGGTCTTGCTTTGACCAATTAAGAGAGTGTTCGAGATAACTGGTCCACCGTTCCTGAGAACCAAAGGGATAGAGAAATTGGAATGGATGCATGCTCATAGCTAAGGATAAAGCTCCTTACGGCGATGCAGCGCGGGAAAGCGTGACGCTTCCCGCAGGTTCGCGGGAAGCGTCACGCTTTCCCGCGCACCTTTATTGTCCAGAACGCATGAAAAGATGGCGAAACGCCATCCAAGCCCGTGCGTCAACCGGGGGTAATAAGTACCCATGCATCCATTCCTAGTCATTACTATGCCGTTTCTTGTTCAAAAGCAAAAGTCGAATCTTATCTCTCGTCTTGCTGTTCATGCTTCGCCTAGCCAGTGCGTCACCCGTTGTTGTGACAACATACTTCTTGTCATCTGTCCTCCAAAATAACTTTGCGCGCTCGAGAACACGGAAATGATCACGGAATGAAACTTCATCAAGCTCCGAGCCTGCATGACTGCCTTTTACGGCCTCGTAAATATCGTCCTTGAATGCAGGTTGAACAATTTGCGCAATAGCCAAGATCACCGCATCTATCGGCGCAATGGATTCCAATTCATCTACGAATGATTTCTGCATACTCTTTACTCCACTCAACGCTATCTTCGTGTTTATCAAAGTCACGAAGCATCTTATGCCATTTTCCAATAACATACTTACGAGCCGCCTCAACGCACTGTTCATGATTCGCATAATCAATGAATTCTGGCGTGCCATTATCCTGCTTAAAGACTTCTAAAACCGCTCGCATAAAGAAACTGTTATGATCAGCATAAGGCTTGTGGACTATTGCCTGTGTCTTTTTGGCTATTTTGTCGAATGATGCAAATAATGTGAACTCGCATATCGAACCAATGCTGGATGGATATATAACGACGGCACCACAGTGCTTTCTTGCGTGATGCTGTTCAAAAGTGGCGAGATCTCCTTTGGAGAATTTCTCTACCCATGCATCGTAGATTTCTTTTGTTTCGCCATAATCTACCGTGAAACCTTCAGCCTCTAGCGCTTTCTTCGTTGCGAATCGAAGGTATTTCGCATGCTCGACAATGGCGTCAGGGGTTATTGGTTCGATGGTGGGTGGAGCAACCGTCTCAGCAGGATTCAGAAAAGGACCAAAGACGAAGACCCGGAATTTGCTCTTTTCGACCGGCGGTTTGGCAGCTTCTTGTGCAAGTTGAACAAGATCGCCCATCGAAGTTGGTATTCCTGATATCGTCATGTACCCAAGACCTTTGTTTATACTCCCACGAAGTGACTGCTAATACAAACGGCGACTCTATACCCTGTCTGCATAATCTTTGCTGGCTTTTCCGGATCACAATTAGCAATTCGCGACTCACATTGCGAGTGCTTATCATTGCCATTCCATGTCAATCCGAGTTCGTGTTTCTCGGGCAAAGTCATTATGCCAGCCTCGCTCCCACGGCTTTCAGCCATTGCACAATGTCACCGTTCGGGTCAGTCTGAGCCAAAAGCGCTATCGTCATCTTGTCCACGCATTCCTGATTGAGACGCCGCTTCGCCCTCCTAGCTTTGTCATCTTTGTTGTCATCTGTAACGGTGCCCCAAGCCGGAGCGTTGGCATCGGCGGCATGCAACGTTTGTGCGAGCAATAACGGGACATCGTCAAAATCAGCAATGGCATCTGGAAAAGATGGGGCGATGGACTTGATTGCTTCCGGATGCAAATAGTTTTCCAATTCTTTCTTTGTTGTGCAGTAAGCGGCGCAATTCGTCCGCGCATTCCAGTCGGTAATATGCCGATGGTATTTGGCCTGAGCTGGTGGTGCTTTATCACGATCTGTGATGTAAATTTCTGGCCGATCAAGTCCCGCGAGACGAACGGCCCATAACTCCATACTGCTTCCACCCAGCGGAATGAATACAAGTGCGCCAGATGCTTCGGCCTCATTCAAATCAGGTATCGTTGGATCGGTCGCGTGGATAATCTTCGAGATGCGTTTCAAGAATTCGATATCCCACTTGCCTTCGACTCCTAGAAACACCTTTACATCGTGATCAGGCAGCACCCCTAAAGTTGATTTGATTGATTCCAAAGTGGCGTCTGCACTGCCCAAGAGAATCTTTGGGTGACCTGCATCAATTGCGACCAAGCGAAGGCAATTGCGGTCCACCTTCCGCGCCAGAGTCGGCGTGTGGGTGGTCAGAATCACTTGGGCATAGCCCTGTTCCGTCAACTCTTGAAATGCCTCCAACATCATCAACTGGTGGTTCGGATGCTGACTTGTTTCCGGTTCTTCTATCGCGTAGATGGTCCCTGTACCGCGTGCGTGGGCGGCATCCTCTGCCTTAGCGCGGAAGAAGTTTAGTAGAACCAGCCTGCGCGTGCCACTGCCGCGCTTGTTAATAGAAATTCCATCGTCGCCGGAAAGAGACACTGAAAACAGAGAATCCCAATTCTTGTTCTTCACTTGTGGGCTTAGCGTTCTTGCCAATTCAGGACTCATTTCCTGAATCTTCTCGACGGTCTTCTTGGCCAATCTTTCCAGTTCAGTTTTGACCTTGTCAACAAGACCATTGAGTTGCGCTTCGTGGTTCTTGACAGTTTCTTTGATGGCAGCTTTCATCGGGTCTTGCGCTTCTTCGTCTTGGTCTGTGCTGGCCCTGTCGGACTTGAAAAGAGCGTAAACGGGGAGATGTAACTGAATCTGATCCCATGCGGTTTTTCCAGTCTCAGCAGAGAGATCAATCTCAGACTCCGCCAAAGCGAGGTCGGCGGTTTGCGTCCAGATGGCTTGGCGTAAATCGGTTTTAATTGTTTGATTTACTCCGGTGACATTTACACTCCGTTCTGCGGCACGAGATTTCAACTCTTTAATCTTCAGGCTCATCAAGTCTGCACAGCCAGCCGCAGTTGGATGATTGGCTCTCGCAAATATCCTCGCCTGTTTTCCCTTTGCTGCACTGCAATTAAAGACACGGCATACTTCAAATTGCCCATCCC
>CAZASC010000264.1:0-4814 GCA_964487695.1 uncultured Victivallales bacterium | reverse complement strand
CTGATTCGCTGAAAGCGATCAGTGGTGACCAGGCAAAGGTTGCAAGCCAGTTGCTCTTGACTTCAGGTGGACTAAAAGCTTTGTACGATCAGCATCAGCAGCAACTTGGTGAGTACAGGAGAACCGTCGCTGAATACAAGGACGTTGTGGACAAATTGCATGAGCCGCTTGCAAGAATTATGAAGGCCACGAGTGATGGACTTAGAGACTACAACCAAAGGGTCGAAAGTAACTTTACCGCAATAGTAAAAATCGGGGACTCTCTCTTTCCAAAAGCGACAAACATGCTGAGTGGGCAAATCGACGATCTCGGCGAAAAGCTCGAAGAGCTTTCCGACGTGATCGCAAAGACGGTGGAGCGTTCCAATGGAAGACCGCGATAGTTCCGAGCATTTGAGCAGTTCGCTGACGGACCTGATGACCTCTTTGATGGTCATCTTCATTCTGCTGCTTCTGGTATTTATCAGTCATACCGCGAGCAAGGATGCGGCTCTTAGGGATGTACTTCTCAAGAAATTGAAGACGGACCTGGAGCCGCAAGGCTTGAGTGAACTAATTCGTCCAGACACAAGGGACAGAAACGCAATTCTCGTAATCGTGCCAGACCAGTTGATGCGCTTCAATAGCCAGGAATCTACAGTGCAGCAGGGCGGGAGTGACTGGCTCAAGGCACATATGCCGGACTTTGCAGAGGTGCTATGTGATCCGCATTTCCGGTCGAGCATAGACTCGATAGTGGTTGAAGGACATACAGACACACAGCCATGGAGGGGATATAGCCGAGAAGACAGTCAGAATCGCAATCTAAAACTCAGTCAGGATCGCTCCATGGCAGTGGTTGAGGAGACGCTAAAGTATCTCGCACCAATTCCACAGCAACACGATTGCTTTCTTGAAAAGTTGTCTGCAACAGGCAGAGGAGAGCAAGAGGCAGTTCAACCGGATGGTCCAGGACCGGATGCATCCGATAGAGCGGACGAGCAAAGCCGACGAGTCATTTTCAAGATTCGTGTAAGGGCAAGCGACAAAGATGACATCGAAACGGCGGTGACCCGGTGATTCAGATTAGCGAGGCACTTGCCCGCCTACAACTTGACCTCGGTGAATTCCGCGAGTCAACAGTGTATCGCCCCGTTGATCCGCAAAGTCAGTTGCGCGTATTAAGACGAACAGTGGAGGAACTTGAGAAGAAATCTGATATTGTAGCAATTCCTAAATCGATAGTCGATCCAGAAGAAGTGTGGGCTAAATGGCGGAAAGAACAATACGATTTTGACAAACTCGACAGCCGAGAAAAGCGGGCGCTCTGCATTTCGCCTGAAACAGCCGTCAGGACTAAGATGGTTGAGGCGCTCAAGAAGAATACGGAAGCACTGAAACGTATAACTACGTTTAATGGATTTGTCCAAGCATACTTCGCTAAGTGGCGGAGCATGGACAATCCAGAAGCCATGGAGAACCTCATTCAGGATATGCTTGAGCAGGGGAGGATTCCCCGGAAGAGCAAAATGCTTGACGTGTGGAGACGGTCCCTATTCCTATTCTCAACACAAGCATCTCAGCGCCTCGGCGAGGCGATTATTAGAGATCGTAAGCCTGTGAAACAGGTATGCGGCGAATACTTCATAGATCCTTCAACACCACTCGTTTCGGAGGCCCATAAGCGAGCAGCGGAACTAGCAGTAAAGGGGCTGGTAAACAAACAAAGCTACATTAGTCCGCCTGAGGCCCTCAGCGACTATTGGGCTTTTGACTATCTTCTGGCACCCAACTTACATCCAGACACATATCGTTCGCTTATGGGCGATTTGATTAACTGTCGATTACCCGAAAGAATTCCAGAACTACAGAAGGCGTTGGTAGAGGTCATACATAAAGATGATCGACTGGGTGATCCGCGCTTGGCGGGGAATGCTCCAAACTGGAGAACCGTACCTCTGGAAGCTAAAGAGAAGTTTCTTGCATGGCTTGCAAAAGAAACTCTTCAGTTCTTTTTCGACACCTTAGTACCGAGCAATGACGAGAACAGGCGAAGGGCGAAGTTCTGGCTTGAGTATGCAAAGAAGCAGGGGAAGATCAAGGACTTTCAGGTGGCCGTGTCGGACGAAGATGTTTACAGGATTAAAGCCAGCAGGGCAAAAACAATCCCTTCATACTCGCGAGTCACAGGAGGGAACACGAGCGCATTCCTCATGGTGTTTGAAGGCTATGGGAAAAACTACGTTGTTATTGAGTTCAGTGAAACAGGCCATGCCGCATATGTCTATACCAGAGAGGAATTCGAGTCGAGTGGGGTAAAATTGCGTTCCTATTCATTTAACCTGACAGCAGACCTCAGACGCATGAATGACAAGGAAACCAGAATCATCCATAGAGGGGAATGGGAACCGAAGGCTCGTAGAATACTTTCAGAATTGGGGATTCGACCATGACGCTCGTATTGAAGAAATTCGGAACAGATGTATCGCTGATAGCCGGAACAGACGAACTGAGCGTTCAGTGCGCGTCCAAGATCGATTGGACGCGGCCTGAGTCATGGCCGCCCGATGCTTTAGAGAATGGTTCGGGAAGACGTACAGCGTATGAATGTGCATCCCTGCTAGAAATGGGTCTGGCTGAAAATGGTCACGAGTCAGTGTGTATTCCATACAAACACTTTCCTGACATCGAGGCTGAAGAGTTCAGGCTCACAACCGCTTTTGCTACGCCAAGCCCGTTTCTACTCAAGATTGATCGATTTAGCGACATTGGCCGTTCAGACTTTAAGTACAAATATCAGTTCCTCCTGGGTTCTCAACAAATGCCTCTGGAGCGTTTTGGATTCTTTCTGCGACGTGCTTCTACACAAGAAGTGTATCGACTCGACGAGAGAATGTATTCGTTGCTGGAAGCGATGGAGACGTTCAATGAACTTTCCCCGGAAGAAAAGGGTCAGCAGAGAAGCTGGTTGGATTTTGCAAATATCAAACGGTGGGCAATCGAGATCAATGCCACGCTTGACGGAACTTTGCTCAAGAACGATGTAATCGTTCCCTCTTCAATAGGACTCGATCTGTTCGAGGATCAAGACGGTTCACTCAGTTTCATTCCGACATGCCCGGAATTAGAAGACAAGAGGGACTTCCGGGTTGTGTTTGAACGCAATAGCAATGCGGAAGGATTCTATTCCCTTGACCGGCCAGGCATGGGAAAACTGCGCATCGTTCTTACCGAGAAGCAGAAGATTGTTTTGGACCGAATGAAGCGAGTGCAGCGTGTTACCGGGGAGCTTAAGGAGAGGCTCATAAATGACCCTGGCCCTATTTTCGACGGCATTGCTGGAGATGTCGAGCTTCCGTATGGTGATAGAGTTATTGGAATTGGAGAATACGAGTTCGTTTCAATGCCCAAGGCCAATTCGGACGAGGGCGGGATGTCTGGCCTCTTTGGAGATATGAAGGCAACAGAGTCAAGCTCTATCCAGCCTGGTGGCAGTGAAGAATGTGAAATAGATAAGCCAACAAAGAAGACCCTTTTGATCGAAACCAATGATGAGTTCGTTCGACAAGATTACATAGACGAATCCGAACTCGCTCGGCTCGGCACATCAGATGTCCACTTTGAGCGACCAACCTCACTTTCCAGCGAATACGATCTCAAGGCACACCAGCGCGATGGTGTGCAGTGGTTGCAAACATGCACGAGGATTGCAGACCGCAGGGGGGTATTGCTCGCAGATGATATGGGCGTTGGAAAGACCCTTCAAATTCTCGCGTTTCTTGCTTGGGCAATAGAGTCCGGCCGGTTTCCCGATCTCTCTCGTGCGAAGCCGCCTTTCCGACCGATTCTGATCGTTGCTCCACTCATTCTGCTAGAGACGGAGACTTGGCAGAACGAGATGAAGAGGTTTTTTCTGGATAACGGAGAGGTATTTGGAAACGTACTGCCTTTATACGGGCCAGAACTGCGCGGATATATTCGAAAGGATGCGGAAGCCAGAGAAGAGATTGTGGCGAAACCGATTTTGAACCTTGAGCGCATTCAGCGAAATCAAGTCATAATCACGAACTATGAGGCTGTCCGCGATTATGAGTTCAGCTTTGCTTATTGCCCAAACGGGAAATCGCTTTGGTCAATCGTCATCACAGATGAGGCGCAAGAGTATAAAACTCCAAATTCCAAGATTTCCCACGCGATGAAAGCATTGAAACCGGATTTCAGAATTGCTTGTACGGGCACTCCGGTTGAGAACAGACTGCTTGATATGTGGAATCTGTTCGACACGATCCAGCCTGGATTGCTCGGATCGGCGAGGGAATTCTCACAAGAGTACGAGAGGCGACGTGACGACTCGTTCGCTGACCTGAAGACCAGACTTCTGTATCAGAAGCCCCATGCTTTCTTGCTCAGGCGAAATAAATCAGAGGTGCTCGAATTACCAAAGAAGCATGAACGCAAGCTGGAATGTGTCATGTCAGAGGAAGAAGTCTCGAAACACCAAGGTCTGACCGAGGGGTTAAGCGCCGCAAAACGGTCAAAGGGTAGGTTGGAACTGTTGCAAAGATTTGCGCGTTTATACCAACACCCGTTGCTTTTAGATGGTGATGGGGATGATTTCTCGGTTCAAGAACTCAAGACGCAGTCATCAAAGCTCCGTGAAACTCTCGCGGTCCTTCATCAAATTCGCCAAGGTGGCGAGAAGGCAATTATCTTTGCTCGACATAAAGCGATGCAGCGAATACTGGCAAGAGTCTTGAGTTCGGAGTTCAATAAGCCTGTGCGAATTGTGAACGGGGATACTCCACACTCAGGCCGTCTTAGTAAAGCAGGAGGAG
>CAZASC010000263.1:0-4831 GCA_964487695.1 uncultured Victivallales bacterium | reverse complement strand
CGCTGGCATCGTATTCCAAACGCTTCCAGAAGCCAACTGCGTAAATCCCATGACTAGCTGGCAGCTGCGTGTTCCTTCCAAGTGAATAACTCTTGTAATGTCTCGCAAGTTAGCTGTCTCGGACGCGCCTAGCGTGCTTTTCGGCAGTAAAGCCGAATGAATCAGTTGTGTCGGATAAGTCGTGTGTGCTGGGTAACTCAGCAAATAAAACTCTGCTGGGACAGATGGATCAAGGCTTACAAAAACAATTTCTTCATTCCCGCGTCCGACATACATTGCATCAAGATGATTCAGTTCGTAGCTAGTTCCGTTGACCGCAACGCTTCCAGTTCCGCCGATGTTCAAAATGCCGAGTTCGCGCCGCTCTGTAAAATACTTGGCCTTCAATGGATCGTCGGTCGGCAGCATCATGGGCCGGTCGGTCGGAACCGCCGAACCAATCACCGCACGATCCAGATCGGTATAAGTCAAAGTGACCTGTCCCGGCTTGAAAAGATCGTCAATTAGAAATGTCTCTCGCAATTCTTCTGTCGTCATCGTGCGAAAACGAGTCGCATCCGCCATTTGTAAAATTTTCATCAGTCCACTCTTTCTAAATGCTGCAATCTTCAAAATGAATTATCGGGATATTCGCGCTGCACCGCCGCCCATCACCCGCATCACTTCGGACAAACTCGCTGTGCTTGTGTCGCCGGGCGTTGTCATAGCCAGCGCTCCATGCGCAACACCGCATTTCACAGCCCATTCCACGTTGTAGCCGGCAAGCAATCCGTAGATCAGGCCCGAGGCAAACGAGTCGCCGCCGCCCACTCGATCCAGAATGTCGACATTCCGTTGGGCAACAGGCACAATGCCTCCGCTGTGCCAGGCGATCGCTCCCCAGGCATTCTCTGAAGCCGTCTTCGCCGTTCGCAGCGTCGATGCGATAACCTTCAAATTCGGATACGCATGAGCCAATTCGCAAAGCATTTTTTCGTAACTCTCCACCGGCAACTTATCGAAGTCTTTACCAACTCCATCGATCTCTACACCGAGCATCGCGGAAAAATCTTCTTCGTTTCCAAATAGCACATCGACCTTGCGCACCAATTCCCGGTTGACCTGCTGCGCATGCGCGATGCCGCCGATCGACTTCCATAATGATTCGCGATAATTCAGATCGTATGAAATCACGGTTCCTGCATTTCGCGCCGCGTCCATAGCTTCGCTTGCAACCGCTATCGTCGATTCGGACAACGCCGCAAATATACCGCCCGTGTGAAACCAGCGCGAGCCGCAGCCCGCACCGAAGATCGATTTCCAGTCAAAATCGCCAGGCTTCAATTGCGATACCGCCGTATTGCCGCGATCCGAACAACCCACAGCAGCACGACTGCCAAAGCCTCGCTCCGTAAAGTTCAGGCCATTTCGAACAGCACGCCCGACACCGTCAAACGGCATCCAACGGACGAGTTCCTGATCGACGCCGCCCTGTAACATCAAATCTTCAACAAGCCGGCCGACCGCATTATCGGCCAGGGCCGTAGCTATCGCTGCCCGCAGGCGAAAACAACGCCGCAGCCCACGTGCCACGTTGTATTCACCGCCGCCCTCCGAAACCCGCATCGCGCGAGCCGTGTGAATCCGCTCCTCGCCGGGATCGAACCGCAACATCACTTCGCCCAGCGAAATACAGTCCCAGCGAACCGATTTGGAAGCCTTCAACATCACCGCCGTATTTTCGCGTCTATGCTCCATAAACAATAACGATACCACAATTCAAAAAGCTCGATTATCAGGCATTTGTCGCAAAGATTATTTGCCATTTCATTGGTAATCGTTAGCATTTTTCTGATTGACACGCAAACATCTGCTGGTATATCCTCACTCGCAATCAATAACGTTACCTTCGAGGATTTGAATGAAGATTCGACGACTGAGATGCGGCATTTTATTTATTTTCATCTTCTTATTTACGGCAACTCTTTTTGCTCAAACCCCGTCAGAGAGAAGTCCATGGATTGGCGACGCGCCGACAGTCGCTCCACCACTGGCAAGGGATTTGTCTCCCAAACTTTCGCGGAAGCATGTTAGCCGCGCAATACAAAAAGTGGCTGACTGGCAATTGCAAAAGGCCCAGCATGGTTTCGATCAGGATTGGACATTTGCCGCGCTTTATGCCGGATTCATGGCCGTTCCCGATGCGGCAAGCGGTCAGAAGTATCGCGGCGCAATGTTACAAATGGCCAAAAAGTTCAACTGGCAACTCGGCCCTCGCGTCGCTCACGCTGACGATCATGCTATCGGTCAAACTTACCTCGACTTATATTTTCTGTATCACGATCCAACCATGATGGCCGCCACGCGCGAACGAATCGACACCGTGATGACCATGCCGGACGATCCACAAAAGCCGCTTTGGTGGTGGTGCGATGCGTTATTTATGGATCCTCCCGTTCTTGCCAAACTCGCCCGAGCAACCGGCGATCGTAAGTATCTCGACTTCATGGATCATGAATGGTGGATCACTTCCGAGTTACTTTATAACTCCCATGACCATCTCTTCTTTCGCGATAAGTCGTTCCTAAACTCTCGCGAGGCAAATGGGGCGAACCGGTATTGGTCCCGCGGCAACGGCTGGGTTTTTGCTGGGCTGGCACGCGTACTCGCCGAGATGCCGGCCGATTATACGGAGCGGCCAAAGTACGTCACGCAATTTCGCGAAATGGCCAATGAAATCGCGTCCATTCAGAGCTCGGATGGTCTATGGCGCGCCGGCTTGCTTGATCCCGCATCCTATCGACTTCCGGAAATTTCTGGCTCGGCGTTTTTCACCTACGGCCTGGCTTATGGTATTAATTCGGGCATTCTCGACCGCAAGAAATTCGAGCCTGTCGTCGAAAAAGCCTGGCAAGGTATGCTAACTCATGTCTATCAGGACGGCCGGCTTGGCAGCATGCAAACAGTAGGTGCAGCGCCTGGAGATTTCACCCCAACATCCAGTTATGTGTTTGGCACCGGCGCATTTCTTCTGGCAGGTTCAGAAGTCTTTCAACTCGCGCGCTAGCAGTTCACTCATCTTCGTTGCAGATTGGAAAATCGCCGATGAATCACAGAATGGATCTTCGAAGTCTGGCGCTCTTTGCTCAAATGACACAATCGATTTCACGGAATCTGTTAATTCTTGCGGCCTTATTGATTGCAGTTCATTCGAGTGCATTTGCGCAACAGCTACGTCTGACCAATCCGCTGAAAATTGATCGAGGCGATGAAGTCGTCGATATTCCACTCGCGGAGATTATTCAGCACCTACATATTTCTGCCGCGCAGTTTCAGGCGATTGTTGCCATCAACAACGCAACCATGCAGCGCATTCCAACTCAGCTATTCAGTAATCGCGAAGGTGCCCAACCCGACACATTGTTACTCCTCGTAAAATTACCAGCCAATGGAACGTTGAATGTCTCATTACATCTGGATAACTCTGCACCGAAGCAGGAACCTCTTGTTTTCGGACGTGCAGTCCCTGAACGCAAAGACGATTTTGCCTGGGAAAATCAAGTAGTCGCTTACCGAATCTACGGACCGGCATTGGAAACGACTGGAGAAATTTCTTCAGGCATCGATGTATGGTCAAAGCGCGTTCCTAATTTTGTCGTGAATAGTTTTTACAGGCAAGACCATGAAGCGGCAGTTACCCACAATTCCGCTTTTTCTTATCACAAAGACAACGGCGTCGGGCTTGACTCCTATGATGTGGGCAAGACGCGCGGCTGCGGTGGCACCGGCGTTTGGACGGGCGACAAACTTGTCGTGTCGAAAAACTATACTGCAATCAGAGTTATCTCTTCGGGGCCGATTCGTTTCGCGTTTGAGATTTCCTACGCGCCTTGGTTGGCAAATGGAAAATTTGTTACCGAGACCAAACGAGTAAGTCTCGACGCGGGTTCGCATCTGAACAAGATTGTTTCGACCTATACCTTTGACGGCGATCAGCCTATCCAATTGGCCGCAGGTGTAGCGATTCACGATGGCGCGGACGTTGCGATACCAACCGGGGAAAATATCGCTGCCGTTTGGGATACGCCGCAGGACGCGTCGGCAGGTCGGATTGCGACCGGGCTCGTGACGCTCTCCGCCGAGCACGCAAAGACGATCACGGCAGTTAATCACGCACTGATGATCGTTCAGCGTCGGTCCGGCGAGTCCTTCACTTACTTCGCAGGTGCTGCCTGGTCCAAGGCCGACATGCCGACCCAGACCGATTGGAATTCCTACCTCGACAACTTCAAGCAGTTACAAGAACATCCCATACTCGCCGCTTGGATAAAGTAATTCTTTTGAGCCTGTCATCACTTACACTCGAATGCAACCCGCCGTTGTCGGGCCTTCGAGCAATGCAATGGCCGGCTCTGAACTCGTTAGCGGCCATTGAGAACGAGCGCGAGATCGACGGCAAAGCCTCACGGGAACAGCTTCTGTACACCGCAGCTTGAGTCCTGGGGCAACAAGCATCGCTACCCGCGCCGAGTTCTACGGACTTGCTTGAACGGATTCCTTCAGGCACTTGACCGAGAAAGTGAACATTCACTCATTTGCACAATTGATGGGACATCGTACAATACAAATGGCGATGCGTTGCGCACCTCTGGCTCGCAAGCATAATCAGGGAATAGTCGAAAAGTTGGTCTTACCGTAGGAAGAAGTAGTGACTAAACTGGCAGTCGCCAGTTTGATTGCGGTAGGCACGAACACGAAATATGATGTAATCTCAATAGACCAAGTAATTTACAAGATGTGCCGGGATGGCGGAACTGGCAGACGCAGCGGACTCAAAATCCGCCGACCGCAA
>CAZASC010000262.1:0-4837 GCA_964487695.1 uncultured Victivallales bacterium | reverse complement strand
CTGTTCAACACTCCGTTGGGGCGAAGTTGACCTTGCGCGGCGAATCATCAGGCGCATCCCCATGAAGACCGCACGGCGCAAAGCAACACCGGTTATTGTGCCGATTCATGCGACACTGTTGCATATGCTCAAACAGATTCCGCGTGATGCAAAAAGCGATTACGTTTTGCCGGAGATTGCCGCAATATACGCTCGGGACGATTCCGCCGTCAGCAAACAGATTCAAAAGCTATTTTCGGACAACGGGATCACAACTATACGCAAGGGCACAGGGTTTATTATGGTTCAGGGAGAAGACGGCAAACAGAAGAAGCAATATACCGGCAAGCGGGGTGTGGTTGAAGTGGGGTTTCACAGTTTACGCCATACGTTTGTCAGCCTATGCCGGGGAGCCGATGCGCCGCTGAGTGTTGTTGAAAGCATCGTCGGGCATTCCAGCCCGGCCATGACGCAACACTATTCACACACGGGCGAAACCGCACTGCGTGATGCGGTGACTTCTCTTCCGGACATCACGGGCGAGACCGTCAAGGCGCTGCCGGTCGCCGTCGTCGAAGACGAAGCCGCCACACTCAAGGCGAAGATCAAAGACCTGGCGAAACAGTTGACCGCAAAGAATGCCGGAAAGATCAAGACCGCGTTGCTGGCTCTGGCTGGGTAAAACTACAACATGGAATGGAGAAGCTATGAGTGACACTACGAGTGATGTGTTGAGGGCATTGTTGGATGCGAGCGATGATCGGAAGAATGTGGCTGTCCAAGTCTTGCGAGGGGAACTCACTACGTGCCCCTATTTGCGGTCGAAACAGTCCGCCTCTTGTGATGACGTGGTACGCGGCGAAGCGCCGCTTCTTATAGCCATGGGAGCTGCGGCAAAATACCTGGGCGTGAGTCGTTCGACCTTGTGGAGAATCTGTCAGGCAGGGAGACTGAAGAGGGTTGAGCTTTTCCGTGGGAGTTATCGTCTTCGAAGGTTTGATCTCGATGCGCTTGCCGCGCGAGATGCTTTTGGGCCGTCAGGATCAATGCGTGGGCGGTGGCGAAAGAAGGCAAATGCGACTTCACCGGATGAGCGCCTATGAGGACTTCCTGTTCTGGAGGGCGCTAAAACGCCCGGAAGGACAGGCGGACCTGAGGCGCGCGGAGCTCATGCGGGTGTTTGCGTGGATGGCGTTTCGAGAACTATATCGCTGAGATCCCGTAATGTTGTCGCATGGTTTGCCGTCAGGTAGGCATTCAGATTGGGCGTCGTGATGATCTTGCGGACATACAGGGTCATCTTCAAAAGGTCGGCTGAATACTGGCGGTAGAGTTTCGTGTAGAAGTCGTGCTGTTTCTCCGCCTCCTCAAGGCGGGTTACGAGTTCTTTGCGTTTGTTCTTATCCTCTGACCAAGGTCTTTTGGGATTTCTGTTTGGGTTCCGCAATTCTGGTGGGGTCTTAAGGATCAGCGCCCGTATGATGGCTGGGCTGTAGTCATTGATCCTTTTCATTTCTTTTAGCATCTCAGCCTGCCGCACCGGTTTCACGCATGACATTTCACGTGCGGCCGTTTTACCCAAGAGTTCCGCCTCAAACGCTTCTGCCGCTTTCGGGTGGAGTTGCTCCACTAAGTTCGGAGCTAACCGATAACGAATTGTCTTCATACCGAATACATCGGCAATTGTCCTTTCGTCTAGTGTTTCCAGCGACTTTCGGAGCATCCTGATTTCCTGATAGCCTGATAAGCGGTTGACCATGCGATTGAAGGTGTATGCCTCCTTGTCTTTGAAAACGATGCATGGCACCGTTCTAATCTTCAGGTCCTCGCACGCACGGTAGCGCAGAAACCCGTCGAGTATGACGTAAGCGCCTGCCTCCTGGTAGACGCACAATGGCTCTATGAGGCCAACAGCCTTGATGCTGGAACGTATGCGCATGAAGCCTTTGTGGGTCTTCAGATTGAGTGCCTCCCGTTCCCTGAGGGGTGTTAGCGCGGTGAGCGGTAGATCCACTCCGTTGATGTTAATGTCTTTATTCATCACTCTATTTCCTTTTGCTTTTGCTCCGTGATCGGATGGTTTGTTTTCTGGAGTTCAACTCCATATTTGCCGTCCAACTGTGGTGGCGTGCCGAGTTGACTGGTGTTCAGTAGTTTCAGGAACTGAGCATCGGCCATGAGTTCCGATGTGCCGGTTAGAAGGGCCAGGAGTCGGTTCTCTTTGCGCGTTGTCTCACGCACGAATCCTTCCTTCTCCTTTGTTGCCTTTATTATTTCTCTGGTCAGGTCTTTCAGATTACACGTGTCGGTTTCCGCACGCGCTTTTTTTTGCGGGCTCTTTCCCCTGTTCATTCGAAGCTCGATGAGTTTACGGACGCGAGTCACGGTGTTGCAGTTGACAAGGCCGTCGTCAAAAGCATCCATGAGAACGTTCTGGATCGTGGAATCATCCGACTGTGCGACCTGGACCGCGAATGACATGGAAAAGAGTTTCTGTTCCACTCCTTCTATTAGCCTGTCTTCGCCCTGTTCAACAAGTTTGATGTAGTCGCTTACATAACCCTGATTCTTTCCGACTATTGCGGCGATCTTGCCGAAGATAAGGCCAGCGTCGTGCATTCTCTTCATTTCACGCGCAAACCACATTGTGCCAGGAGGAACGCGGGCTATGTTTTCAACCAAAGAACAGAGCAATGCCCTTTTGCGATCGCAATCAATGACCTCGGCTGTAATCTCTGTCTTATTCAAGTTCTTGTGGGCGATTAGACGGCCTTCACCGCAGACCAGTTCGTAGATTCCGTTCTTTTCAGCATGTCGGCCATTCACGACAATGGGTTTTAGCATGCCGATTTCATCTATGCTTCGCACGTTTTCCACAAACTGCTGTTTGTCGCGATTGCGCGAATTCAGAACAGTGATCTTGTCCACGGGAATCATTCGGTACTTGCGTTCAGTCATTGGCACTATTGCTGCGTTCACTTTTCCTCCCATCCTATCAATGTTTGCATGGCTTCTTTAATCGTGTAGGCATGAAGATCGAGACGCTCAGGCGCGGTGCTGACAATTCGTATCTCCTGGCCGCCGAGCAATATGCGCGGGAAGAACAGGTAGCCAAGTACCGTGAATGTGCCGCCGTTGCTCAAGGGGACGCCAATTGTGATGTCTATTTGCGTCCGTGCATCCGGTGTAAATGACCAGGCCGCTTCGTACCCGTGCGGGAACGGGACGACCGGTTGCACGCGGATGCTGACGTAATTGCGGAGGACGAGAAAATCCTCATTCTCTGTGATTTCGGGCACGGCGTTCCGCAATGTTTTTACGACCTGCGAGCGACGATCTTCTATCACATCCGCGAAAAGGGTTTGATGGGCGGCGATGAGGGTGCCGAAATGCTTGGCGTATGTTGCTGGAGAGACCATTTCCTTCTCTCCGGCGATGAGACTTCTTCGGATCGTTCCGTAACGCGTGTATAACGTTTGGAGTCTTTCCAGCATGTCCTTGTTCGAATAGCGACGCGCCCTGTCTTCCTCTGCCTTTTGGATGATGCTTTGTGCTGTCTCAAACACGGTTCGATTGATGATCGCCGGGAAGGCGTTCTCTGCCCTTATCCACTCGGTCTTCGGATTGTTGTGACTCGGAGATTTCAGGCGTTGGGTCGTCCTATTGTATACCATGGTGCCGATGTAGAGTTCATTGGATAATATCCCTCGCACTGACTGGGCTGTCCAGTGGCTCTCTCCAGGTGATTGAATTCCCTCGCCGTTCAGGATTGCGGCGATTTGTTTCGGCGTCTTATTCTTTTGCACGAAGGCGGCGAAGATGCGGGTTATGACTTCGATTTCCTCGGGACGCCCCGGACTTAATGTGACTCTCTGATTCTGGATGCTCTTCCGTTGTCCAGGATCCAGCGTCTGCACCGGATTGCGCTTCTCATCGAGCAATATGCGGTTGAAGGCATAAGGCGGCATCCCGCCGGCGCGAAAGCCCTGGCTCGCGATTTTGGCGCATCCTTTGAACACCTTCATGCTGAGTTCGCGGCTGTAGTTGGCGGCCTGGTAACGCTCAATGTTTACCCGCAACGCGTGCATTAGGTCATTCTCGGGTGGAATGCCCATCGTCGTGTAGATCACAGGCTTTCCATGCATGGCGCACAATCCGGTGTAATAAGCGGATATGTCCAGATTCTGGTATCGCCCCCATCTGCTGACATCGAGAACGAGTACGTACTCAATGTGGTACTTGCCGATCTCAATGTTGTGAAGCATCCTCTGAAAGGCTTCCCGGCCCTCTGTGACCAGGCCCGTCTTGCCCCGATCTACGAATTCCTCGATTATCTGGATTCCGTTGTCCTCCGCGAACTTACGGACTTGATCCTGTTGGATTTCCACAGAGTTTTCCTGCCGATCCTGCGCCGAATGTCGGTAATATGCGACAGCGTGCTTGGTAAATGTCTTCTTCGGGTTGTACCAATCCATTATTTCCTCTTCTCCTGTTTCAAAACAACATCCCTACAACCATGTGGAAAAATATAGGCACTTTGGGGGCTTTGATTCAGAAATTCTTTTTTGTTGGCGAACGGTTTGGGCCTGTTTGTTAGGAATCAGGATCTGCCAGGGCATCAATGAGGCTCCGTGCACGTCGGTGCGTGAGCGATCTATCGAGGAGTTGATCCAATGTCTTGACTATCTGTTTGTAACGCCCGTCCGGGTGGTTTCGGCGCTTCGCTGCCTTGTGAATGGCTTTGCGGATCTTGCGGAACGCGCCGCCCACCTGTGAGTTTCCCCTGCGTTTCCCTTTGAGGTGTTGGGTAAACGTCGCTTCAAGCCGTTGCGATCAGACAGGAGTCTGGATGATGGCG
>CAZASC010000261.1:1843-4848 GCA_964487695.1 uncultured Victivallales bacterium | reverse complement strand
TTTCCGCTCAATTAATTTAAAGGAACTTGAGAAAACGCTTTTGGCGCGATATGAAAAAGCTGGCACCGCTGAACGCGAAAAGATCGCGAAGCGTCTTTCACTCATTGCTGGGTTTATCGCTTCTGGCATTCGCCCTGAATGGCTTTTCCTCACACGCATCCCTGTCATTCCACCAGCGCTTCGACCGATGGTCGCGCTCGAAGGCGGTCGCCACGCGACGTCGGATGTGAACGATCTCTATCGTCGTGTCATCAATCGTAATAATCGTCTTAAAAAACTCATCGACATTCACGCGCCTGAAGTCATTCTCAGAAATGAAAAAAGAATTCTGCAGGAAGCCGTTGATGCACTTCTCGACAACTCAATTAGAAAGAGTGGCGCCTCGGCTGGAGCGATAACGCTCGCACAGCGCCGGCCGTTGAAATCACTCGCTGATTATTTGAAAGGCAAGCAGGGCTATTTCCGTCAAAATCTTCTCGGTAAGCGCGTCGATTATTCCGGCCGCTCGGTTATCGTTATTGGTCCGAATCTCGAGCTCAACGAATGCGGATTGCCGAAACATATGGCGCTCGAACTGTTCCGTCCGTTCGTTATCGCCGGACTTTTGAAACGAGAACTTGCATTCAATATTCGTGGCGCTGGCCGACTCATTGATGACGGCGTTCCTGAAGTGTGGGAAATTCTTGAAGAAGTTATTACCGACAAACACGTGCTCTTGAATCGTGCACCGACTCTGCATCGTCAAGGTATTCAAGCATTTCATCCGCGCTTGATTGAAGGTGATGCAATTCAGCTTCACCCGCTCGTGTGTAATGCATTCAATGCTGACTTCGACGGCGATCAAATGGCTGTTCACGTTCCGCTTTCTGAAGAAGCGCAATGGGAAGCGGCGAATATTATGAGCGCCAATAAAAATATCTTGAAGCCAGGCAGCGGCGACACGATTGTGCTCACGGGTAAGCCACTCGATATTATTCTCGGTGTGTACTGGCTCACGAAAACGGATGAAAAAGCAAAAGGGACGGGCGATTATTTTGCCTCACCGAATGCTGCGATTCTTGCGTCTGAATATGGCGCGATTGATCGGCGTGCTGCGATTAATGTGTTGCCGGTTGCAGGAAAAAAGAAATATGAAATATTTGGCGAACATCCTTTTGAAACAACCGTCGGGCGACTCCTCTTCAACACCGTGTTGCCGACCGATTATCCGTTCGTGAATGAAAAAATAACGAAAAAAGTTCTGTCGCGAATTGTTGACGAATGCATCGTGCTCTATGGGCTCGACTCCATTCCTAATATTGTGAATAAAGTAAAGCGTTTCGGTTTCGAATATGCCACTAAGTCTGGCGTATCTTGGGCAATTGATGATGTGTCAGTGCCGAAGGAAAAAGCACACGTCATGAAAATCGCTGCAGAAAAAGTGGCGAAGATCGGGAATCAGTATCAAGAAGGATTGCTTTCTGAAGAAGAAAAGCGTCGGATGATCATAGAAATCTGGCAAGGAGTAAATCAGGAACTTCAACAAATGGTCGCAAATGGGCTTGATCCGATGGGTTCGGTTGCTGATATGGTGACGTCTGGCGCGCGCGGTTCGCTTGGCCAGATTAGTCAGATGGCAGGTATGAAAGGACTTATTCAAAACACGGTCGGAGAAACCATCGAAGTGCCGATTTCATCTTCGTTTATAGAAGGACTGAATCCGGTTGAATACTTTATGTCCACACACGGCTCGAGAAAAGGCTTGACCGACACGGCGCTCGGTACCGCTAAGGCAGGATATCTCACACGACGACTTTTTGATGTCGCGCAGGATTCTATCGTGACCGAAAAAGATTGTAAGACCAAGCGTGGCGTAAAGATTAATCGCATCAGCGCCTCAGGAATAAAAATTAACTACGCCGAAGCGATTCATGGTCGTGTGCTCGCCGAAGAAATACAAGATGCGGATGGTATCGTTCTCTTTAAGAAAGGCCATTATCTTTCTGCGCTTGATGCTGAAACCATAGCCGCTTCTCCAGTCGCTTCAATCGTGGCGCGTTCGCCGATGTCCTGCGAAACTCGTTATGGCATCTGTCAGACCTGTTATGGCGTTGATCTCACGACGCAAGAGATGGTTGATCTTGGCGAAGCGGTTGGCACCGTCGCCGCTCAAGCGATTGGCGAACCGGGAACACAGCTGACACTTCGCACCTTCCATGCCGGCGGTGTCGCATCGGTGGGCGGAGATATCACCGGCGGACTCCCGCGCGTTGAAGAAGTTTTTGAAAAGCGTTCACCGAAAAATCCAGCGGTTATCTCGAAGTCAGACGGCATTGTTGCTGAAATAAAAGATATCGGTCGCGAGAAAATAATCGTTGTTGCGCCGACCGAAGGACAGGGTAAAAAAGATGGCTCGATGTACGAATATCTCGCGCCGTATCCGCGCGTCGCGCTCGTAAAAGAAGGTGATCTTGTATCAAAAGGTCAAATTCTTACCGATGGTTCCGCTGATCTCGATGATCTCTTCGAATATGCTGGCCGTGCGACGGTCCAGGAATATATCATCGCCGAAGGATCGAAGATTTATGAACTCCAAGGCGCCCATGTATCGCGCAAGCATTTCGAAGTCATCGTGAAGCAGATGTTCTCGCGTATGAAAATTACCGATTCTGGTGACACCGATTATTCTGTCGGCGATGTGGTTGAAGATTGGGAATTTGGCAAAGCGGTAAGAGATATGGAAGCAGCGAATAAAATCGTGCCGCAGGCGCGCGATATCGTGCTCGGCATTAAGGAAAGTGCACCGTCTCGTCGCTCGTTCCTCTCGGCGGCTTCGTTCGAGCAGACGACGAAGATTCTCATCAATGCGGCGCTTCGCGGTAGTGTGGATCGTCTGCGCGGACTCAAGGAAAACATTATTCTCGGCCGCCTGATTCCTTCGGGGACAGGATTCAAGGGAAGCAAGAAGCACGCGATGATTACAAAACTACAATCCGAACAGCAGCGACCAGAGTCATCGACGCGTT
>CAZASC010000261.1:0-1833 GCA_964487695.1 uncultured Victivallales bacterium | reverse complement strand
GGACTTTAAAAGTATTGAATGGAAAAAGAAAATACGGCGGCTCGTTGCGAGCCGCCGTTTTGGTTGCTTGTTCTCATCAGACCCCTTGTACCTCTTTTGCGTCTCTGGTCTCGAGCGCAAAGATTATGACCAATATGATCAGCGATCCGATAATCGCGAAACAATCGCTTGTGCTCATTGGTTGGTCTTTGATACCAACCTTCCAAGTCTCCCATGCCACAATCGCGATGATCGAGAGAAGTGCCAAGGCTCCCCAAAATCCTGTTCGCATATTTCCTCCAACAAAGTGCAACGTCCGTTTCGAAGATTAGTATATTTAATCGCCTTTGTCAATTAATTCAAAAACGCGGTAGAATGGCGAAATGTCGGACACGGTACAGCAGATTAAAGATCGGCTCGAGATTCAGGATATTGTTGGTGGATATGTGAAGCTCACCAAAGCAGGGAAATCACTCCGCGGGTTGTGTCCTTTTCATAAAGAAAAAACGCCGTCATTTCACGTCAGCCCCGAGCGCGGGACGTGGCACTGCTTCGGTTGTGGGGAGGGCGGCGACGGATTTTCTTTTATTGAAAAAATTGAAGGCGTGGATTTCAAAGGTGCGCTCAACATTCTTGCGGAGAAAGCCGGAGTTCAAATCGAATATTCTGGAGGCGGAAATGAAAACGCTTCAAAAAAAGAACGATTGCGTGAGCTGATGAATAAAGCGAGCGAATGGTATGCTGGCAATCTCGCTGGTAGTCTGGCACTCGACTATGCGAAAGGTCGCGGATTGACTCCCGAAACGATTTCTTCGTGGCGAATCGGCTACGCGCCGGACGCGTGGCGCGCGCTGCTTGAAGCGATGACTGCGCTCGGATTCACAAATCAAGAATTGCTCGCGGCAGGATTGATTAAAGAAGCGGACGGAAAGAAAGGAACTTTTTATGATCGATTCCGTAATCGGCTGATGTTCCCGATACGCGATGTCTCTGGCAAGGTCGTCGCATTCACTGGCAGAGCATTGTCTCCTGATGACGAAGCAAAATATCTAAATAGCCCCGAGACCGAGCTCTATCATAAATCTGAAATTCTTTTTGGTATGGATAGAGCAAAGGACGCGATGCGTACGCGAAAGTTCGCGATGCTGGTCGAAGGGCAGATGGATGCGCTTCTCGCACACCAAGCCGGTTTTGAAAATGCCGTCGCACTTTCTGGTACCGCGTTTTCAGAAAAACATATCACGCTTCTGAAGAGATACAGCGAGAATCTGATGCTCGTGCTTGATGCTGACTCAGCAGGACTTTCTGCGACTGCCAGGTCTGCTATACTCGCGCTTTCGGCAGGATTAAAGGTAAAAGCGGCGCGGCTCACAAGCGGGAAGGATCCAGCAGATTTAATAAAAGAAGATCCAAAAGAATTTTCGAAATGTGTAACGAACGCGAAGCCAATTGTCGATTTCTTCTTAGCATCACTTATAGAACGTGAGCACGATCCGCATCGACTCGTGTCATCAGCTGAACGAATCATTCTTCCCTTGATTGCCGCGATGCCGAGCCCGATGGAACGAGAACATTTTACCCAAATTACTGCACGCTCTCTCGGATTATCAAACGAAACGATTCAAGAATCCCTCAAGCGCATCCCGAAACATCCAGAGGCCGCTAGTAGTACTATAAAGAGTGCGGGGAAGATTTCTGCTGATGCGCGTTTGATGAGAGATATCCGTTCTGAACAACTCGTTTCAATTGTCTACGCATATCCAGATACACCGCTTGCGCACCATGTCAAAATGGAGTATGGTCGAATTATTGGGGACCAGCCGTTTCCGGCAGGTATACCTCCAGAGCCAGCAC
>CAZASC010000260.1:0-4870 GCA_964487695.1 uncultured Victivallales bacterium | reverse complement strand
TTTACCAGCCAATCGAGCCTTTTATGTTCCATCCTTAATGCCGCGCTGCAGCCGACCACAAGTGCGTCGGGCGGCAACCCCCATTCCGCCCTCAGTTGCCGACGTCGCTCCGATGAACACGGCGAGAATTTTCCGGTGTCCACGGAATTTGGGATTATCCACTCATGCGAGGTTCCACGACCTTTGCCGTCCAACTCAAATCTTTCCTTATGAAACGGCGCGAGGTGCTGCAAATATGGAAACTCGAGGAGTAATTCGGCGTTCTCATCAGTGCCGTGCGCCAGGATAGTGGGTTGTCGAATCCGCCCTTCACGCCTCTTTTGAACAAGGATGTGCGCCAGTTCCACATCTTGAGTGTGAATGAGGTCAACACCGGTTCTTTCAAGCATGGGAGTCAGATTACTGGCAAAAGTTCGCTGCTCAATAGCATAAGAAGAAGTCAGCCCCCATCGCCATGTAAATCCCGGCGCCCACCGGCTGATGAATCGTGCACGCCAATCGCTCCGTTTCCAGCACGACACGACGATAGTCTGAAGGGATGAAGGCTGAGATCTGAGACCTGAAACAGAGTCACTTTTGCCTTTCAATTTTCCGCTATTGGCATTGCCCTGTAGATCAGCTCCGCAAAAGAGAACTGTACCAATTCCCTGCTCCGCCAGTCCTTCCGCAAGCGACAGTGCCCAAGTTTCAATCCCTCGATTAACATGCCCGAGGCCGGTGCTTACGACCGCAATCTTCATCTTGAATCCTTCATTGAGGCGCCGGGTTTTTGATGGCTTAGAAGTAAGCAAGTTTTGAAAGAATGAACCAAATTCTCAGAATGAAATTTGAAATATTAATTCATACCAGAGTATCGTCTTGTTTCGTAGCGATGCACTTTTTGTGTGCCAGTATCAGAACATGATCACCGAAATGGCGATAGAACGGATGCCCCGCGTTGCTTTGGAAACTCAGTGTTGTGCTGGATCCATCCCTGTGCGCGCACATGTAGGTTGTGTCCCAGAAATCAACAGTGCAACCCATCGCTTCGATTGCCTTGACAAAGTTGGCAGGGACGATGGCCGTGATCATATCACAATCGGAATACACATCCCCATCCAGATGCGGCGCTACGTTTTGAAAAAGTCTGCCAGTGAATGTGTCATAAACATACCGGCAAACAGCAAACAGGATTTCCACGTATCGAACGATCATGCTCTTCTTTAAACGCAAATCCAGTGAGAACCTGACCGGCATGGACATGAGCAGAAAGCCACCGGGTTTGGTAATCCGCATCATTTCTTTGACGGCGACGACAGGATCCCACACATGTTCAAAGACTTCAAAGGAATAACAGCCATCAACATCATTATCAGAGAGGGGCAATTTCTCGGCCGGTGCGCACCTGTATTCCACGTTTTCGGAGCTATCAATATGCCGGGCCCGTTCGATGGCAAGAGGAGAAACATCAACACCGATAACGGATGCCGTCTCGCCAACAAGCCTGGAGATGGCGCCGCTTCCACAGCCTATTTCCACATATCGCCCGCCTGGGTGAATCAGGCACTCAAGAACTCGCACCTGCGGGTGACATGTCTTTTTTCCAGAGGCCGTCATCGCATGATATTCAGATTTCTCAGCGTAAAATCTGGCCAGACGCGATTCCTCGCGTTTTCGATCAGGTGCCGCCGGAAACCATTTATCTATCATCTTGCCAATACTCATAGACGGCCCAAATATCTCTGCCGAAGCCGCCAGATCCAGTAGCGCAGTCCGTGCGGACGCCCGTCAGGAACAAACAGGTCGCGACGCATTAAATAGGGGCGAATGAAGTCAGCATAGTCCTTGTAATCGCTTTCTTCGCTCCAAAACGCCCTCTCCTCAGCTTGGAGATTTTCGCTGAGAATGAACATCGAGCCCAATTCGCGTTTCAGAGTCCAACCAAGCGGACACACGACATGGCAACCTTTAAGTTCCAAAACGGAGGTCTTGCGACGAAAGATCAGTTTCCCATCTTCCTCAAACATGATCCATGGATGATGATAGAAGCCGCAGTACGCTGGATGATCGATTCCACGAATTTGCTCGAACAGGCGCGATGGACCAATCACCATCACGCGTTTGCAGACTCGCGATAATTCGCGTACGGCAGGCAAAGGATCACGAATATCCTCCAGGCAATGACTGCACAGACCGAGATCGAACTGCTTGTCATCGAACGGCCATCTTTGACCGCAGCACAGATCAAGTTGCGTATGTTGCGATGCCGTCCATCTGCGCAGGCTTGCAAAGTTTGTCAAGCTGTCCAACTCTCTGCCACAGTTTTCCCCTTTCCGCTTTCCGCTTTCCAGTTCTCTGTTTCCCCATTGATTCCGCTCCATGCTTTCCGGTTCGAATGCCTGAATATCAAGAACGTGACTGGCCCGCCAGTAGGGCACCTGCCCACCTCCAACATCGAGAATCGTCCCCTTTTCGTTCTCCAGAGTCCGCAGCGCCTCGGCGGGAATCCATGGGTTATGATAGGATTTTGTCCGAATCTCGTGCCTTGTCATGGCATGTGTTCTCCGTATTCCGGCCCGCTCATTCAGTGTGCTAGTCGGTTGACATTTTTTGCTTTAATTACAGCACCTCAAAGAATCACGCTGATATAAACTTCCTGTACATCTTTTGACATTCAAGCAGATTGTCAGGACAGGAACTGTGCCACAGTAGAAATCCTGCATCCTTATGGGATAGCCCTTTGTTCTCCGGGACAAAGGCACTGGAAAGGAAGCACCGGTAAAGAAACGAAATGAAATGCCCACGCTCTTTACGTTCCGGATGCATAAATTGTGTCACTGCGATTGGGCTCGGGTCGAAACCAACAACGGCTCCTATCTCAATTCTGGCTACTTCATTAACTCTTTCTTCCATTGTTTCCTTGAACCGAACGATCCCTCCCGGCACATGCCAGCCCTTTCCGTAGTATAAGTCATCCCGCCAGGACAGAAGAGTGCGCTTCTGCTCATCTTGGATCAGAAGATCAACATTAACCAGCGGGGTTGTCCTGCTTATGTAACAGAACACATCGTCAGGCAACCCCGCTGATGGATTCGCGACCTGCTTATCAAGTTCTGAGATGGCCTCCTTAATATTCATTTGAAGGAAAAGTGCTTATGACCGAGGTAAGACACCGCCACAGTGCCACCAATAGTGAACAACGGTGCCACATAAGGACTCATGCCCAGCACCTCCACACATAATGGAAGCGCTATCAAACCCAGCACCGTAGTCACACCATAGACCCCGTAAAACTTGAAGTATTCACGAATCACGTTCCCTTTCGTACGGAACACAAACAGCTTGTGGGTCGTATAAGCCATGGTGATGGCCAGTACGTTGCCAACCACCGCGACCACCATGTAATGATCCAGCGCATGGAACAAATAGAGCAACCCAGCATACACACCGTAGCCAAACAGAGTGTTCCAGCCGCCCGCTATCAGATAGCGCACTTTCTGGCGCGCCATAAGACCGGCAAGTCGGTTGTACAGATTATTGCCGGAAAAGGACACGTATCAGACCATTTCCAATCCAAAATCACGCACGACGGCAACCGACATGTTTCGATCAAACCGCTGCCGGATGATTCCGGCCACTTCATCCGAATAACTGGCGGCCATGACGATCACCGCGTCTACCGGATCCGAGATCAACGCATTCGGTGCAACGACTGGCACATGCGTGGCCGGTGTGAATTTGCCTTGCTTGAAGGTTGCGGAGTCAACGACGTACCTGATCTTGCCTGCCATCTTAGTCAAGGCGATCAGGGCCAGCGCCTGATGCCCGGCGCCCCATACAGCCACCTTCTTTGCCCCGAAACGGCCTATGTATTCAACAATCTCTGCCTGGATTGTTGTCTGGTAATCATGGAAGTTCGAGACGTCCAGTTTCCTTCTCTTTTTCACAATCGCAGAAATGACATAATCGTTCCGCAATTCATTGCACTCTACGATTTCGAAACCATTGAGATTCAATGCGGTCTTCAACGTGTCCTTTGAAAAATACAGCAGATGATCGCCGATAAATTCCGAGAACAATTTGTTCCGCAACATCATGTCGAAGTTCGGCACCTCAACCATGCCTACGGCGCCTTCCTCCAGATTGTTATAAATTGCCCGGAGCGCCGAGTTCGGATCGGGCATGTGCTCCAGAAACATCAACACGAAGAATGCCGAAAAGGGACCGTTGGCCAGCAACCCGGTATCGCGATCCAGATATCCTCTGGACACCTTGAGCCCGTTCCTTACACACGCCGCCACCGATGCAACTGAGTACTCCAAGCCATAGGCCTCTACGTCCAATGATTGGAGCAGGGCGAGGAATTCCCCGCGACCACATCCAATCTCGATGACCTTCTTTCCACGGAGGGAATGCTTTTGGATAAAACCGGCGAATTGCCTGGTTTTGGACTCCTTGACTACGTCGGAAAAGGCCGCGGCCCGGATCACCTCTCGGAAGTAGGGCACAGGTTCATCGCTCAACTGCACCAAACCGCAACCCGAACACTGACACACGGTAAGGTCAACGCCCGTCTCGCCTTCCAGCGAGTTAGCGTCCGGAAAGTTCTGGGCGGCTTTAGGCATGTTCTCGTAGCGCAGCAGAGGTTCCGCTAACACAGGCCGCCCGCAAACCCTGCAATTGTTCATCGCCATAGAAGCACTTTCAGAAGTTGATCTTTTCGTCTTCAATAGCGAGCGGATGGTTCTTGACCTGGGTGAGGATTGCCCCGACATATTCACCGATAATGCCAATAAAGATCAGCTGCACCGCCGAGAAGAAGAAAACGCCAATAACCAGCGGGGCAAGCCCCAAAGTGAAAGTATTCCAGAACAACAATTTGAAGATGAGA
>CAZASC010000259.1:0-4883 GCA_964487695.1 uncultured Victivallales bacterium | reverse complement strand
CTGCGCGGGCGGCTCTTTGAGCGTGAGCACCTTGACGTAGTAGTCATCCAGGCGCAAGTGCCCGCGGTGGCACTCCAGATTCGAATCACAGACGTAGTAGTCGAGGAAGGTGTCGTGTTTGAGCCCCACCGAATCGGCCTTGAGCGGGGCAAAGTTCAACAGGCGCCGGAGAAATCGGAACGCCGCGTCCTTGGGGAGCAGTTCAGCGTTGACGGTGTCCTGGAGCTGGACGACGAAGCTGCGAATCTTGTTGGCGAAAAGAGCACAGGCGCGGTCGATCTCGGTCTCGATGAACAGGGCCGTCCTGGAGGCCGAGAGCCACTCCGCCGCCGTCTCGGCGGGATGGAGAAACAGGTTCCGCAAGCGGGAGCCTTCGTGCCGGGCTCCTTCGTGGATCACGACAAAGAAGATGTCGAGGGTGTACATCTCCCCCGACTTGCGCTTGAGGTATGCGGCCCGGTTTGTGATCGCCTCCTGCAACACTGGGCTTTCGGGATAGTCGCGATGCGGGATCGCGGGCGCGTCGCGCTTGAGGACGTACTGATAGAAGCGGAACTTCTCGTCGAAAATCCGCATGGCGGCCTCGAACCGCCGCGCGACTTCGTTCAACTGGTCGTGATCGAGGCACTCGTAGTCGACCCCGCGAACGCTCAGCACGACTCCGAGGTCGCCGCTCTTGGTGAGGAAGGTGTGATCGTCGACGAAACCGTAGAGGTTGAGCTGGCTCGACAGCGAGCCGGCCTCCTCCTGGTAGTCACGAATGATGCGGCTGGGCTTTATCATGGCGAATCCATCGGGGACGGAAGTACTCGAGCTTGCCGGGATCGTAAAGCACCTTGGCGCGCGAAGAATTGAGCACGATGCGGAGGATCTCCGCATCGTGTTTGGTCGCCCACCGCGCGAACACGTACAGCGCGGCGAACATCAGGATTCCCCCGAGGAAGCTCGAAAACATGTTGAAGGTTGCGCCGCCCATGGCGACGGCGAAGAAGAAATAGCGCCGGTCCACGCCCCAGATGGTGAGGGGTTTGTTGAGCGATTTGTAGACCGTGTGAATCGTGGGCTCGTTTGCCATTTCCTTTTTCCAGACACACTCCAGGCCGGGTGCGCGAGCGGAGGCTTCCGCCCTGCTCGCGCCGGGCCGGTTTCACCGATTGCTGTTTGAGACTGGGACTACGACGATGGGAAAAGCCACGCCATGAAATTCACGGCGCCGATGGCCATGCCGACGCCAAAGACGATGCCGGCGAGCATGCGCTTGGACTGGCCTTCGCCGAAGGCGAACATCAGGCCGCCCACGACAATCGCGACGAGCGAGAGCCCGCGTGCGATGGTGCTCGTGAAGGCCGTCTGGAGCACTTGAACGGCGTTTTCCCAGGGCGAGCTGCCGGAGCTTTGGGCGAAGGCAGGGGTCGCCATGAGCATGAGCCCCAACAATACGCTCTTACGGAAGCGCGGGAGATTACCAAAGTTAGTACCTGGAGTTATTCCAAGGTTGCTAAGACTGCGAAGAACTCTCATTTCCGAAATTGCCCTCCTACTTGAACTGAGGGTTTCAAAAAGCGAAATCTGTCAAATCGCGCCCAAACTCATTTGCGGGTATCGATAATCGGAGAAAAGGGGCACAAAAGTACTGTTCGGCGGAAACTTTTGCGGGGAGTGTTCGCGTCATTTAAATCATCGCTACTTTCAGGGGGCCGTGTGCGGCCTGAACGCCGAATTTGGGTCAGGCCAACCGATGATCGGGGGAACCCGGTCGATCCGCGGCTTGAACAGGCAGCCTACGCCATCGAGGGGACGGCCCTTGCCTATCGGCGGGACGAACTTCGGGATGAGACGTGTGCGATCACGCTGCTCGAAGCCGCGGTGCACATCGGATCGCGAGCTGCACGCCAAGATCAGCTCGCCAGCCCCGCTGCCTATCTGCGGCGTATCTTCCAGCGTCTGGTCGATGCCGAAGTCGAGAATCGGCGCCGTCTCGTGTCCATAGAGGCGGTGGCGCTCGACCAGGAGGTTGCGGCGCGAGACGGGCGAATTGAAGACATCGAGCGATCCCTTCTGGTCGAGTCACTGCTCGAACGGCTCGACTTCGAAACCCGCGATATCGTGGAGGCGCGCATGTTCGGCAAGGGGGTCGCTGAGATTGCGCGCGATCTCGGGGTGACGCCCAATTGCGTTTCGCAGCGGTTGAAGAATGGTTTGGAGAGGCTGCGAAAGAGGCTTCACTTCGAGCCCTGATCGGGCTAGAATAGCGTGTGCCTCCGAAGTCGGACGAACCCCCGCATTCATCGGATGAGGATCTCCTCGAGTTATTGCGGCAAACCAGTTTGAACGGGTTCCCAAACCCTGATCGGAAGGGTTGTCCGAGCGCAGAAGTGCTCGAGCGGATGGCTTTCCACCCTGAGCAGGTGCCGGTGGGGGACCCGGCGATCCACCACGTCACCCACTGCTCGCCCTGCTTCGCGGAAATCCAGGCGCTCCGCGGCCGCCACAGGAAGGCCAGCTGAGGGGCCCACCCTCCCAAGTGTCGTCGTCCGTATAAGTCGGTCGGCGCTTGCGCGGGCTTGCCAGCCGTGCGAAGAGAGTCGCAATCTGGGCAACGTGGAAGAAGCGCGAGAATCGAAAATGCGAGCGCGTCCACAACCAGAGCGACCAACAGGGCGACCTGGCACCGTTCGAGGCGATTCAGCGACAGAAGCCAATCGTCCAGCCGCTCCAGCTGTTTCAGCCTGGGATCTGCCTGGCCCCGATCATCGGTGCCGGCGCGACGCGCCGGTGTGTGACACCACGGCGGCGCTGATGCGTGGTCGGCCTCCAGGAAGCTGGGCGATGGCATGCTGACTCCAGCATAGCTCTGCCACTAATAGTCTGTCTACTACTAGTCTGTAGACTTCTAGGCTTCCAGCATCAAATCTAGTGGAAGTGCGCGAGGTGCTACAGCATTTGGGCCATAGAATCCGCGAGCTGCGTGCAGCACGGGGCTGGTCTCAGGAGGAGTTCGCGGACCTGTGCGGTTTGCATCGCACGTACATGGGGTCCGTCGAACGGGGTGAAAGGAACCTGACCCTCAAGAGCCTGCTGACGATTTCCAAGTGTCTCGGCATCACGCTCTCTGAGCTTGTTGCGGGACTGGAAAAGAAGGCCGCCACATCGGAGAGGACTCCGCCGCGAGGCAAGCACCAGTAGCCGCGCGGCTCCGCGGGATCGCGAGCCTCCGTCCGTTACTGCCCGACCGCGCTTCGCAGTCTCTGCCAGAGCGTGCGATCACGCTGGTGGGCGTCGTTGGCCAGTTGCCGCTCCTCTTCCGTCAGGTCGGCGAGGAATCGGTAGCTCCGGATGCAATCGGTCGTGATCTTCTCGCGGTCAACAGCCACGGTCCGCCGAACGAGCTGGTTGAGGTCGTCCCAGTCGAAGGCTCTGCCGTCCTCGAATTTCCTCATGAGACGATCGGGGTCGAACGTATCACCCGCCTGCCAGAGCTTCAGAACGACCAGCCGCCGAACGAGCGGCTGGTCCAGTGGGCGGGTCGCAAACACACCGAGGTCGTAGATGTCGCGCGCCTTGTTCCGCTGGTAGCAGGCACGGATCTTCTCGGCGATGATTTCGGGCAGCGTGAGACATGTGATCTCGGCGGGCGGAAAGGGCAACCGTCTGAAGTAGCTTTGCTCGCATTGCTGGCGGCGCTCGGTCGGCAGCGTGGGCGTTTCGCGGCGGCTGACCTGGAGCCTCACGGCGCTGTCGCAACCGGCGTTCCACTCATGGCTGTAGGCGGGATTGACGCCCCAGGACAGCCCGTCTTGCGTCTCGTAGTAGCTGTCGTCCGGGATCGTGAACCGAATGCCGTGGAACGGCTGCTCGAAGGCCGCCATCATGTCGAGGATCACCGTCTCGTGGTCGTGCTCCGACAGGGCAGTGAAATCGAGGTCGGTCGAAAACCGTGCCTGGCTGCCGAGGAACATCTTTCGCAGGCACGTGCCTCCCTTGAAAGCGAACCGGTCAAGCACGCCGCGCTCGGAGAGGAGCTGCAGCAAGAACGTCAGGATGATTTCCTTCTCCGCGATCATGATGTCGCGAAGACCGGATTCAGCGGAATAGCGCTGAACCTGAGGTTGCGAAAGCATTCGTTAGGTCTCCCGCTTGACGGTGCGGCGTCGGCCTAGGCCGGCGCTGCTGCGCAACTCTTCCCGCGTCACATTCACGAACAGACGCCACGTCTTGTTATAGCTGATTGCGCCCTTCACGTCTCCCCTGGGACCCAGGAACGCGGTGCTGCTGCGAGCGGCCAGCCGTAGGAGGCGCTCCCGCTCGGCGGCCGGAACGTCGGCGCCGACGTGATCCGCCAGCCAGCCGAAGCGTCGCACCAGGGCAGTCGATGCCATCCGTTCAAGGTAGCTGACCGTCTTCGCCCAATCGATCCGCCGGCTCGCGGTCCCCAGAATGTACGCCGCTTCTCCCACTCCCCCGGCGAGCTCGGGGCGGTCGATGCAATCGATAGCCGTTTTCTCGCGGTCGGAGAGGATGACCTGGTAACCAAGAATGTCCACAGGGGCAAAGCCGAAGAACTTGTGAGGCACGGGATTCACAATCTTGACCAGGCCGTCACCGATCCGCCGGTCGCGCACATGCGCGGGTGTTACCAGCCAGATCACGTTGCGGTGCTGCGTGGTCAGGCCGTAGTGCGCAGCCGCCGTGCCGTAGCCGATATAGTATGGCTCGACAATGCGGCTCGCCAGTGCGAGGAGGTTGCTTTCGCCGAGGGCGTCGGGCCCCTGCTCGGGCGGGATTAGGAGATACTTGCCCCAACTGGCCCGTTCCAGCCAGCCCTTCCGGCGCAGGGAGTGGATGACGTGGTCAGCCGCTTTTGTGCTGGCCCCGAGCAGGTG
>CAZASC010000258.1:0-4902 GCA_964487695.1 uncultured Victivallales bacterium | reverse complement strand
AATGGATTTGATGCGATTGCTTTCGCTCGTCGGCACAGCAGGAGCCGCAGACGGAGCGGCGATGGGCGTTTTGCCATTGGCGGAGGTCATCGACGAATACCTCAGTAGAGGCATTGTAGCGCCGTTCCCGTGGTGGCGCTATTGGGGCAGAACACTATAACCCCTTACGAGAGAATGTGTTCACGCGCAGAGCGCATTGGAACCATTCGCCCTATTGCCGCGTTTACGGCTGTAAACGCAAAACGCTAACCGATTGAATATGCGTATGTTAACAAACGCACTCAATCGGTATACTTACAGCAACCCCACTGGGGATGACGTGTCAACGTTCATCCGCTGCGTAAGCAGCGTTATGCTGATTATCTTGCGTCCACAGATCAAAGTAATGCCAATGTCTCCCACGAGCACCGCCATCAGAAAAGTCCAGCTTCTTCCTCGCTAAGTCTAAACTTGGAAACATTCTCCTCAGCAAACTGAATCTGACCACGAGCCCACCGTTGAACAGCTTCAATCGGAAAGTTTAGAAACGGTTCCGCCATTGCCGCGCGGCGTTCGGTATAATCTGCAATCGACCCTGCAAAAACCTGTCCGCCTAACATTCCCGCAGCCCAGTTCGCAAAGACCTTATCGTCCTCTCCATACTTCTCCAAAATGAATCGTGTGATAGGGTTCAAATCAGGTCCATTGCTTCCAACGAATGGCCCAGGGACGTGTCCGGCCAACATTCTGGCTCCATCTAAGCCATGCTTTTCTAGCCACTGTATGACCACTCCTTCAGGCAGCGACACAATGGGATATTTTCGGGAAATGAAGCTGATGTTGACCCCACCGAACAGCATCAACTTACCAATTCCCTCCATCAATTCCTGAGGTCGAATCTTGGCGACAGTTGGAAATAATCCAGAGGCTACCTCAGATACTTCGTATGAAGTGTTTTGCATCATCTGAAGAAGAATTGATGTCGCGCGGTCGGGATTCGCTGGCAATACTCGGGAAAATATTTGGGAAAACCAGTGGGTTTCCTTTGCTCCTTCCAAAGACGCGTGCTCCAGCAGACCAAAGATAGTATCTAGTAATTTGTCCCCAAAGACCCTCTGTAGCCATTCCAGCTTATCTTCGCTCTCCGTAGTCCGCATCAAAACAAAAACGATAAATTCGATGCCTGTACTTGCAGCATTCTCATCACCCTGTTGAGCCAAGTCAAGTAGCGTTTCCGCAGCAAGTCGCGCTTCCCCAGGCCATGTGTGACGTTGACCATTCCAAGCAACAAATGTGTTTAAATATCCAGCGCCAATCTTCTTTTCGCGCACTGCAGCGATGGCCCGTTCAAAAGAATGAACCGTGTCTCCTGCAAGCGTCATAATCTGGAAAGCAAACACTGGATCTTCATTCCATAGTGCATCAAGACAAGCATTCAGCTTTTCGCTAATTCGATTACTGGTGAGGGGCAGCAGCTCACTCTGCGCGTTTTCACTTGCACCGACAAAGTATCCGCGCGCCATATTAGGATTGCGGTTCTCAAGGCCAGCTATAACAATGCGATCTAGTAGCAGCAAGCCATTGTCCAGTCGTCCGATCTGTGCTCCCAACTCAACGGAAGAACGTGCTTTATCGCTGCTCAACCACGACAACTCTTGCTCGAAATCGGCCTGATTTTGCAACAAGTGCGTGGCCAGTTCTCTAATTCTCCCTTCCCATGCCTCCTGCTCAAGATGGTGCTCCCATGAATTTGTACCGACGTCTTCAACCAAATGATCATGAAGATTTACAGAAGCCAACGCTGCAACCCATTCAGTCACGGAATCCGTGCGCTGCTTCTTCTCCTCAGCAGAATGTGGGCTATGCTCAGAATTGTTTAGCAGTATGAACTCATTTAATTCTGCTCTCAGTACAGGACGAACATGTGACGGTAAATCTCCTGCACCTTCTTTAGCTTGCTGCGTAAGCCCGTGGAACACCATACTCCGAATAGAGCTAATGAATATTGCTGTGGCTTTTTCGCGTACAACTCCATCTTCATCTGTACTGAGCACATTTAGCTCAGCCAAACACTCTTTCATATACTCGTAGAGTTCCCCATATGACTTCGGCCGCCAAGGCGTTGGAGCTATCCGATTTCCGTATGGCTGACCACTTATCATGTGTATAGAATCGTGGCCAAGAGCAGCGTGTAAGGCTGTAATGCAAAGCATTTTTGTCGTTCTGTCGCCACCACTCAAACGACCGCGAAGCAACTTTAAACGTTCATCAAATGGCGTTGCCACATAACCCATGATCGGAAACAATGCAGCCCAGATCTTTGTTGCGTTGTTCCCTAGATCAGGTTCCGATTCATTGCGAGCCAACGCAAACAGAATCTCTTCTGCCAGAAAAAACCACTGCGGAAACGCGGAAATTTCATTTGCATCGGTGACCAAACTTCGTCGGCCTCCACCATACCTTTTCCCTAACTGCTCTGGAGTCGCTGCCATCACACGTTGATGAAGCCTTGGAACCATGACGTCAGGAGACGAGCGGACTAAAAGAAGAAATTGTTCAGTCTCATTGGCATCGGCAAAGATGTCTCCACCTCTGGAAATTTCCCAGTTTCGAAAGTAGGCATTGACGACATTACCGACCTCCTCAGGGACACGTGACATGCGTGCAAGAAATGACGGGATTAAATTCTTTGGAAAGCCTGCAAGAAACGGCTCGGGGGCGAGTTCTGCCCACCGAGTCCACGCCGCCTGAAAACATACCATGGCAACTGGTGCTGGTGTGACATAGTAATAGCGCCCGGCCCTACCAACAAGGCCGTTTGTCTTCTGCATATGGTGAAGCCGATTTCTTACGTCAAGCGCGTCTAGGTGGACCAAAGTACATAGTTGTTCCAGTTCAGTAAATACATTGTCCCTGACTCCACATCGCTGTACCAACGAAATCGCCATCAACGCGGCATAGTCGTCTTCCTTGAACGGACCTCTCTTGCCAAACATTGTGCTCAAATAGCTTTTCGTATCACTTAGCAGAGTTCCCAAATGCCCTTGCTGTACGATCAGGTCATCGTTATTACACAAAAATATTGCGAAGCGAAGATATCCTTCAGAAAGTTGACAATAACGAAATCGACGGCTTTGTTCTATATTGGGGAAGTTGGTTTCAACGATTTTTTCCACGGTCGTTGTCCCAATTCGACTGAGGCGTAGTTCGGGTCCGCCACTACCCTCCAGAGCGTTATCAATCGTAATCAGCCGAACACGATGCTGCGTTCCCTGCAGGATCCTGGCCAATTGGAATGCAGTTGCATCGAGACATTCATCTGCGACAAGCACCGCATATAAATTCGAATAATTGGCCACTGCACGAGCAACATTGAGTGCATTGTTTTCATCGTCCATGTACAGTGTCAACGGGGCAATATCTGAAAGCGCCGCGATAGCTTCAAATACCGTACGGCTCTTTCCAACACCCGCATCTCCAGATATTGTGAGTCGTGGTGTAGTGAGCTTTTTCGACCAATCAAGATGCCGCTGAACGCTGTCGAAAATGACATTCGTTTCTTGTGTCTCCACAAAAGTTTTTGTCTCTGCTCGTTCCTGGTTCTTCCACGTTGAAAAATGGAAAAATTCTGTCAAGGTCGAGCCAAGCATTTCTGCAGCAATTGCAGGAAACGTATTTACCCAATCAACCACATTAGATGCGAACAGGACGACTACTTCAGGCGCTACAGGATTGACTGCGCGGATCTCGGCATCAAGAAGATTCTTGATTTCAGTCTTTCTCTCGGCAGGTCCGTCATCAGCAATACATAGACGGTATGCATACCCATTTTGAATCTGGCTACGCACATAGCCCTTACTACCTCCGGTGATTTCTTCCTTCACCTTACTATCTGTGAAATCCTTCAAAGCAACAGCTTTGTACTGCCACACTGTTTGAGCTGTGAAATAGTTCCAACCGTCATCGGTGCGCCCATCTGTAACCTGCGTATCCACTCCACCATCGGGGTAATTGACCCGAGGGTTGTCGAGTACAGCTGTGGCAGGAATACCGAGAACTGCTACAGAACTGCGGATCAGTCGATCCATCAGATCCGTAAAGGACTTCCCGGCTGAATTTCGTAAAACATAGATATTTTCAGCAGCGATTCGAATCATGGCGCGTCCCGTCAGCCGGTTGGCCGAGTAAAGCCATTGTAGTGCTTAGCCTTAAGATGTAGAGAAAATCTCTCTACTTGCATCCCAACTGCGTCGTTCATGCTCCGTCCTTCTTGCTGGACTACCAGGAAAAGCTATCCCTCGCCTCACTTTTGCCCTGGTCTTTGCAACTTGCTGTCGGGCAGGCAGATACATTTCACAACTTTAAGGGAGACACCCTATATGACATTCCCCGGATATTTGGAAGATGTGCCGAGGCGCGAGGGCTGGTGTCAAGGCTCTTCGACCGCGAAGCGGCGCGCTTCAGCGCGGCCTTGACTCCGGTCCGGCCTCGGCTATGCTCTGTCTATCCGGGGAATGTCAGTACCGCGCTAGATTTGATTGGCCCGTTGAAGCTGGACTCATTCTTTTGTGGTAGGAATTTGGATTTCTACGACCTGCGACGCATGGACAAGCTGGTACGCTTCGTTGACCACGGAAGCATTCACGTATAGCGTGCCGTCGGAATTTAGCAGCCCCTGCCCGCCATGAATATGGCCAAAGACGTGAAGCCTGGGCCTAATTTGTTGGACGGCTTCCGCCAGTTCTTCGCAGCCGAGATGGGCCGTTGTCGGATGCGCGGTATCCAGCACGCCATACGGCGGTCCATGCGTTATCAGGACATCGGTGCTCGCCGGAATCATCTGCCAATATCGCCGGATCGCTGCGCCACGCGCGACATTGAAGGCCCAGTTGTTGAACTCGGGCTGAACCGGCGATCCCCAGA
>CAZASC010000257.1:0-4906 GCA_964487695.1 uncultured Victivallales bacterium | reverse complement strand
CCGGTCTTTCGTGCCGCCGACAACCCATTTGGTGGACTGCCCGACCATGTTGCCCTGGTCGTCTAGCAGGAAACAGATGGCGCGGGCGGATTCCACAGGCTCGGCGAGATTGTTGGTAAGAGCCAATGGCACAACGGCTTTTTGGCCAAGGATTTTCACTGACGAAACGGTGATAGCAAGTTGAGACTGAGCAGCCAGCGCCCAAAATAGGGCAACCAGAAATAAGAACGGTTTCATTGATTTATTTCAAGTTATGGTCTAGTAATTTCGCTGTTCTTGACAGAGACATTTCATCGTCACATTTTTCTACCGATGGCGAGCCAACGAGCTAGAACAAATACTATGGCAAAGTAAAGCAGCCAAGCTGACAACGTAATTATCCCGGATAAAGCGTATTTTTTTGGCTGAGAATGAACACGACGAAACAGCCAGTAATTAGTATGCAGTGCGAATAACCCGCATACCCCGCCGAGTAATGCTCCATAAAATGCGATGATTAAAAATGGCAAACAAATCCACACATGTTCGTATGTTTTAATTGGCGAAAGTAAAACAATCCGCCTGCCCCCCACTATTAAATTAGGGACCGGATCATAAAACCTGGGCGCAAGACGAAATTCGACATTTTTGCCGGCATCATCTGGAATAAGATAGCCATAACCTGTCCGTGAAACAGGTCGGCCATTCAGTAAAACGCACGGCGCAAACGAAAAAAATTTGCGCGGCCTGAGAGAAATTGACCTGCTCGAAAAACCTTCCAAGTTGACAGGAATATCCGCGGTCATATCTTTTGTTTCGCGTACCGCATTATGTCGGCGGAATTGGTGAACGCCATGTAATTCGCTGGAACCTCAAACAACGCAGGGTCTTGTTTTTTGATTTGCACGTTTTCAAATGCAAACCTTGTCGTTGAGGTCGGTGTCAGGATGTCCATTCGGATTGGGAAATTTTTTAAATCGGTAGCACACCGAAGTATCGCGATTTCACCCGGACGGTTCGTTTCAGTGACCAACAATGTTTCCTGTACACAAAGATGATTTTCAATCACTTCCTGACCGTATTCCTTTTTCTTAACATTGGCGGTATCCACCCGCCTCGTCATCTCATATAAAACCGCGTCGGGAATAGTGTATTCTTCGTACGCTTGGATGCCAGGAAAGGCGAGATAGACTTTTTTAGAATCGGTCTGCGTAATGACTACGATTTTATCCATGTGCGCCTTCTGCATCGCTTCGCGCCATTCAACCGGAAACGAAATACCCATCACATCAATTTCCTGACGCATTCTTTCGTCAGTAAGTGCAAAACTTATTGGAATTTTTAGCTGCATTGAGCCGTTCGTGTTAAACAAGCCGACCACAGCATCAGCGGAGAATTCGGGCGTGTCCGAAAGAATTTTTGAAAAAAACGCCTTCATTTTTGGCATACTTGTGGCGAACGAACTGAAGTCTTGCGCCGATGCGGTTAAAACGCAACATAAGATAAGACAACCGGTTAGACGCCATTGCTGTCGGCAGGGAAAGTTCATGGTTATATCTTTGTGGTCGTAATAGTTGAAAAAGCAGCATCGGATTTAACCATAGTCATCGTATTACGCACAGTTTATTGGTGTTTCGCTATTTTGAGAACTACTTTGCTTCCGTCAGGAACGTTCATTAACTGATTGGCAATACTGGCACGAAAGCGCATACCTTCGGCGTCGTTAAGTGAATAAAAATTTTCAAGCGCAAATTGACCACCACAAACAAATGGTACCTTGGGCAAAAGCCGCATACCCGGTGGCAGGCTCCCATGTTTGGCTTGCCATTGATGGGCCAGAGGCCAGCCAGTTCTCAATTGATGTTTGTCAAATATCCAACTCGCCCATAGTTCAAGCGTTGTTCCAACTTCCTTGAATTGCCCCATTTCCGGGTCAAACGATTGAACTGTATTATCTTTTATACAGAACTGTATCCCGAATATGTCTTCTGCAAAGAAAGTGCAGTTCGTTAAGTCAATTTTATAATCTTTTTTCCATAACTTTGGATTATTCCATTGGAGTATCCCCGAAGGCTGACGTTCATTATACAACGGGCGAACGAGCAGCGCCGATTCAAACGAAAAAAAACCGTTTTTCTCTGCTAACAAAGCAAATAGCTCTCTTAGTAATGGAGAAGGGTCCGTGCCAATTAACGAGGCAACGTTCTGTTGAGCAGGTGCCCCGATAATGGCAACGGTACCGATTGATACTAATTTTGTTAGGTGTTCGCTCATGGCGGACTCTGCGTATTATTATTACCATTCCTTCGCTGAATTACAATGATCACTTGTCCTCCGTTTGGTACAGGACGAGCTTGATTTCCTAAACTGGCCCCCGCTCCACGATTGTCCCCTGGCGGAGTGGGTCTTACAATCACGGGATCAGTCGGACTTCGGAAAGCGGCAGGGGGGGCTTCATCCAAGTCAAATCCAGGAATCTTCATCAATCCTTGTAATGCAGCAGCCCGATTAGCATCAGCGGCATCACGATTCACAGTCAACGGCACGTTTACTGCACCAGCCTCCTCAAGATTAGCGGCTGATATCGGATAAAGGTCCCCATCGAGAGTCAAAACGGTTGGTTGAACGCCAGTGTTAGCACCGGGAGGAGGGCCAGCCTGCGCCTGCTGTTGCTGTTGCGGCTGGGCCATCATTCCAGAAGGAATGGCTGTTTCCTCGGATTCCGGCGCTGGCGTTGTATTGATTGACGGCTGGGGATTACTTCCCCCGGAAACGGGGAATGGACTGGCTGCGTAGGTCATCGCCGCCCCGGCTGCGGTGGAATAAACTACGTCACTGGCACTTCCGCCTTGACTATAAGTGTACGCTCCTGATGCCGCTCCACCGGCTGCAACGTACGTCCACGGATTTACCGACGCGTTAACAGCGGCACAATAGAGTGTTGGGGATGCTTCCAGAGCCGCCCCGCCGGTTGCCAAGGCCAAAGACGCCACTCCTACATCGGCCAAACCGCGTGACCAGTCATAAACGCCTCCCTGCAAACTATTAGCGTAGGTATTGAGACTGTTTATCTGTCCGAGTGTCAACGCATTGTCAACAATCGCGCCGCCTTCATTCCATCCCTCGGCGAAACCGCTTGTAACGCCTCCTCCCATGTAGCCGTTCATGAATGACGCACTTGCGTTGGCAGGGACAGGACTATCGCCGTAACCGGCATAAAAACCTTTCGCCAGTCTTCCATCCGCGTCAAAACCATTGATTGGATCGCCGCCACAAAAGGTTAAATAATTTGGGTCTTTTTCGTTCCACGTCGAGTCATACGACAACCACATGCCGGCGACAGGATCATAAGTGCGCATTCCAATTTGATAATAACCTGTTATGTCCACCCACCGACCGCGCCAAGCGGAGGAAAGCGAAATGTCCGCTCCATGTCCCAATGCGGCTGGACGATAACCAACCACGGCACCATAACCGGTGGGCCGTGCCGGATTCCACGCCACCCCGTTGTTAGTCACCTCTGCAAGTATATCTCCACGGAAATCGCTGACGAGAGAAACAAACAAATTTAGATAGGGCGACACGGCGTCAAGCCCACCAGTGCCGTTCAAGCCACCATACTGGCCGTTCGAGTCTGGTCCATAGAGCTTCCACTCGGTCGTCGTGCCATACGAAACCCCGAGTTCCAGAAATTCCACCATCGGGTCATAATACTGGTTGATGGTCGTGGGCGTGACACCATATATCTGCGCCACACCATTGACCATCGGATAACATAGCGTAAATAGACGCCGGTTCAACCCGTCGTACTCCGTATGCAGATAATAACCGCTGTGCGTGCTGTCGCCGTCGAACACATCCGTAAGCCGGTCCTTTGCGTCCCAAAACAAAGTCTGTTGATGGAGTGTGCCGTCTGCCGTGGTCCAAGTGCGTTGCCCAATGTTCCCGCTGGAATCGCGGCCAATGGTTGCCGTCGCTTGGGCAATGTTGTTGGTGAACCAATTGGTAGCCCAAGCGGTGAAGAAACCGCTCGGATGCGCCGCTGCTACCTTCAATTGATGTGTGCCTGGCGTCAGTTGCATCAGCGTCCGCCATTGGTATGGATTCATCGGGTCGCCAGAACTATTCGTCGTCACCGACAACGGTTGGCCATCCAGCGACGCTGTCAGAGTTGATACGCCATTGACTCGGCCAGAAGCCGGATAACTGATAGCGGTGTTGGTTTCGGCGTTGACGCGCGAGAACGGGCTTACGCCCCCGTTCCAATTCGCAGAAGTTGCGCCCGGCATCCCCATTTGGGTGAGCACTCCTGGCCCGCTGGCAGTGCCGCTGTCATACGAAAAGTCATTAGTCCAGCCGGTAGTTCCGTTGATGTTCAATTGTTCCTGCGTCAGCCGGCGACTCAAAACAGCATAGGAATACTGGCGATAATCGGTAAAGTCCGCGCGATTAAGCGTATCTGAATACAACGTTCCATCGCCATTCCAAGCAAGCGATTCATTCAATTCGGTGCTACCATTGATGGCGGTGCTGATCGAATAGGGACGGCCTTCGCCATCCCGTGACGTAATCGTAGTAGTGCGCGAGCCGACAAAACGCCCTGTCAACAAGCCGGCGGTGTCGTAATTATAGCTGCCGCTGCCGGTCGGGTTGCTGGCATAGGTTAAAGCCCCATCTGCACGCGATGAAAAGCCATAACCAGCCTGATTGATGGTTAAACTTGTACGCCGCCCCGCAGGGTCCCACGTTTGTCCGGCGCTGGAGAACACCGAGCCGTTCATAGAGATAGTCTCGGAGCTTAACTGTCCATAGGGATCAAAGGCGCGCGAAATGACCTTCGGATTGTAGCTGCCAAGGTCATTTGCCGTATATTGCTCGGTGATGTTCGTTACGTATCCACGAGGGTCATAGCCCCAAGATGTATTGA
>CAZASC010000256.1:0-4906 GCA_964487695.1 uncultured Victivallales bacterium | reverse complement strand
GTATTGTTGATTCCGGTGCCGATTACTGCCTTTTTAACATTCAGTATGCAAAAGCCATAGGTATTGATCTTGAAAAATGCCAAAAAGATCGCACGATAGGCATTGAAGGTCACGGCAAAGAGATATGTATGGCCGACATTGAAATACAAATCAAAGGTCTTGAAAAGGTTACCATTCCCGTCGGTTTCATTGACAGTAATTCCGTCATTGGACTGATTGGACAGACCGGATTCTTCGATCTGCACAGGATTCGGTTTGAAAGGGATCATAATACGTTTGAGATTATACCGGTTAAGAAGGCTTGAAATGTTTTTGGAAGGTTTTTCTTAAATTGCCATATTTATTCTCATAATCGTTCCTACGTCGTCCCAGACGGCGCACAAAGTTGAAATATCGCCTGTTTTAGCGATTTCCGAATTTGTATTCAAAATCAGCTTGGCGTACTATGAAGGAACTGGCGGATTTTGTTTTGCCTTCATAGCTCAATGGATAGAGCGCAAGCCTCCGGAGCTTGAGATTGTGGTTCGATTCCACATGGGGGTACCAGTTGATATTGTATGATATACTTGAACTGAAGTCGCCATAAAGTCGATGTTAGTTTAAATAGTTAGTTTAAATTTAAAAATAAAAAACGCATGTCAACAAATTCAAAAATAAGTATGTGGGTAGTTATTATCATTGTTATCATCCTTCTCGGCTGGTGGTATTTCGCCAGCTCGGCGGCTCCGGTGCCAACAAATGGAAATGGAGTTAACAATGCTCCACTTTCGGCACAGACGGAAAATGGCTCGGTCAGCGCAACTGTTTCAAATGCTTCAAATACCGGCATGGCCACTGGCATGAATAACGGTCAAAGTTCATCGAACGCCGAGAGCGTACCCGTTACCGGTTTGACCACGTCATCGTCAGATACCTCCAATGCCGCGCTTAATTCCGATCTGTCATCTATTGATACTCAACAGAACGGCCTTTCCGGTGATTCGTCGAGCATCAATAATAATTTCTAAAAAATATATGAATATAAAAAATATCAAAATCACAGCAGGTCTCATTATTCTCGTCGGCGGTCTTATGGCAACGACCGTTTCTGCTTCGACCCAAGTGGGAACGGCGGTCTTGCGGGCAAATGTTCGAGCGCGTATGGCTTCGACGACACGCATGAGTTCCACGACAATGCGTATGAGTTCGACCACTCGTCAAGAAATGCTCACCAACCGCCAGAATCAAACTATCGGCGTTATTGACAGCAAGTCAGTGCAAGAAATCACTAGTCGCGTTACTGCTTTGAGCACTCTTTCTACTCGACTGAGTAGTATGAAAAATCTTTCCGCAAGCGAGCTTTCGACCCTTTCAGGTGAAATTACTACTCTTACCGGAGAACTGACCGGCTTGCAAGCCAAAATCCAAGCAGATGCCAGCTCGACGCCGGTTGGTACAGGCGGCGCTCTCGGGAGCTCGTCGCCACTTCGTCAGGATTTTACTTCCATTACCAAAGCCTATCGTGTCTATGCTCTGATTATTCCCCAGACACAGATTCTAGCCGCCGCTGATCGAGTGAGTACTATCGTTACTTCTTTAACCACTCTTTCGGCAAAATTGAAAAGTCGCTTGAGTGCCGCCCAGTCGAATGGTACGACGGTCGGTATGGGCGCCGGAACGACTGGAACAGGCGCATCAAGTTTCGCTTCACTCCAAGCTGATCTTACCGATCTCAATACTCAAACGACGAATGCCCAAAAGGAAAGCTCTGCCGCCGTCGCCGCTGTTTCCAGTCTTGTTCCCGACAATGGCAACACTACCATAGCCGCAAGTAATACCACCGCTCTGAAGACTGGTCGTTCTGATATAGTTGCCGCTCAAAAGGACATTGCCGCCGCCGATAAAGATGCTCATACGATTGTTGCCGCTTTGGAAGGAATGCATGCCAGCTCGATGGCTTCCACGACGACGCCTGCTTCAGCTTCTACTCCAGCTTCCGGCACGGTTTCAAGTCAATAAAAAAGAAAGGATCGACTTTGCTTATGCAAAGTCGATCGCTTTCTCTTTATCCGCACGAAATTGTGCAGATTGCTTCCGTGGCGAGGTGGAGGGGCTAACAGCCCAGGCCGGTGCCGGCGGTTGCGGTTTGACTTAATTTTTTGGCATTTTTGACTGATGAATTGATCCTGTCTATGGATTGTGCAAACGCGTAAACTTGACATTATGTCTTAATTAATATATTCTTATATTCCCATGAATCCTAACAGAAATCCCAGTTCACGGCCTGCACAATCTGGCCGATCGGAAAATACAAACAATTTTAGACCACAGACAGGCAGTGCAAACTATCGCAGTCGCAGTGTTCAATCAATGAGTCGTCTCGGCGCAGGTTTTCGTGGCGGCAATCGCGGTATACACGGCGGCGGCCGAGGTGGTCAAGGTAGTCGTGGCATGCGCAGTGGTGGCAATTCACGCGGTCCTCGTGGCGAGCATATTGATGTCTCGCGCTTTATCAACAAAGCGGTTATCACCGAAGAGGTCGAGCATTTTGTGCCCGAGCATGCTTTTGCCGATTTTGCCATTGATGAACGGCTGAAGAAAAATATCATCGCCAAAGGTTACACGACGCCGACACCCATCCAGGATAAATCCATTCCGCATATTTTACGTGGCGCTGATATTGTCGGTATCGCCAATACTGGTACCGGCAAGACCGCCGCTTTTCTCATTCCGCTTATTAATAAAGTTCTTGTAGCTCAAACACAAAATCGCGGCTCGAAAGAAAATATTCTCATCGTTGTGCCGACGCGGGAACTCGCCATACAGATCGATGCTGAGCTCAAGGGCTTCACCGGTGCGCCGGAAGTGCGTGGCGGCCTGAAAATCTTCTCCGTCTGCGTCGTCGGTGGCGCGCCGATCGGCCCGCAGATTCGCGATCTTCGCTATCACAATAACTTTGTCATCGGCACGCCCGGCCGCATCAAAGACCTCATCGAGCGTAAAGTGCTCAATCTTGGCCTTTTCAATACCGTCGTCCTCGATGAAGCCGACCGGATGCTTGACATGGGTTTCATCAACGATATGAAATATTTTATGTCCAAGATGCCAGCCATGCCGCCCGCAGGCAAGCGTCACACCCTTTTCTTTTCGGCGACGCTTTCCTCCGATGTCGAGAAGCTCATCAAAGATTTTCTCTACAACCCGGTACGCATTTCCGTCAAGACTCGCGACACAGCTAAAAGCGTTGATCAGGACGTGGTGCGCATTCCGCATGGCGCCATGAAAGTGGACGTCTTGGCGAGCCTCCTGCGCCAGCCGACCTTCGACAAAGTGCTCGTTTTCACCAGGACGAAATACGGTGCCGAGAAGCTTGCTCGCGCCCTCGAGGCGCGCGGTTTCAAAACCGAATCCATCCACGGCGACAAAGTTCACTCGCGTCGCCAGCGCGCTTTGACCCTTTTCAAAGAAAGCAAAGTCCAAGTGCTCGTGGCCACCGACGTGGCCGCCCGCGGTCTCGACATCGCTGGCGTCAGCCACGTCATCAATTTTGAAATTCCTTCGACCTACGATGATTATGTTCATCGCATCGGTCGAACAGGACGCGCGGGGAAGAAAGGGAAGGCGCTGACGTTTGTGGAATAAGATTTTATTGAAATGTGCCCTATTTTAGGGCTCAATTAGTGGCTACTTGACTTTATATATCTATATGTTAAAATAGAACTAGAATAGAGAACATAGCAATGTGCTGTGTTCAACCGCTATTCGACAACGAAATATGCAGTATTGAAAGACAAACATATGGCTACTAAAACAGTCGTAGCGGAGTCGTCTGTGACGGCTTCGCAACTCAAAGACTTCTTTCGTCAGATCGACGACGGGAGCATCAACGGAATCCATGTCCAAGCGATTCTCGAACATCGCAATCCTTTCGGTCTCGACAATATCGTGATTGATTGGAAAAAGGTGTATGAAACGCTCGGTCTGCTGAAAGTTGATTTCAGCACCGATGGCCTGAACGATCCTAACTATTGGGTTGTGCCTGTCTTCAAGGGTGTGACGCCGAACAAAGTTGTTCAGGCTCTGCGTGACCTCGGTGTCAACGTGTATCTTTACACTGATGACCTCAACACAGGCGTACCGACAAACGATCGTGATCCTGCCAAGGATGGTGACTATCGGGTCAAATTCCTGAAAACTGTCGAAGCCGATCCAGAACTCAAGAGAAAATCAGCCGACACGCTCACCGATGAGAGGGTTAAGGGTATCACGCTCCTTGAACGCCTTCTCCTCGAACTCGGCTACTTTCTGGCAACAGGAAATCATCTCGATGTCGAAAATGTCACCCTCTGTAACGGCTCGCGCGGCTCCGGCGGCGACGTTCCGAGCGTGGAATGGGACGCCGATGGCCGCGGGGTGAGCGTCGACTGGTGCTTCCCGTCGGATTCCGATCCGAACCTCCGTGCTCGTGCAGTAGTTTCGTAACACTTGAACCTTGGGTCTTGTATCCTTGCGCTCTTGTATTCTTCGCATCGCCGCCCGGCTCGACTGGGCGGCGAATTTTGTTGTATACTTGTCTCGGCTATTACAATCGGCTTCGGGAAACCGGAGTATCGGTTTGCCACAGTTTTTCAAACGAAACTGCCTATCCATGTCTCGTGAGCATGCGTTCTCATTAGACGCTGACTCAGCACACTGCTTGCAACCGCAAGATAACTCAGGGGGCTTTGCAAAAGGTTTCCGGTGATACGGATGGAGATGGATAGAACATGAGCTCGCGCAACTCCGACGGCAACGTTCCGAACGTGAACTGGAACGCCGATGACCGCAAGGTGAACGTCAACTGGTACAACCCGTCGAATTCCGATGCGAACATCCGTGCTCGTGCAGTAGTTTCGTAACACTTGAACCTTGGGTCTTGTACCCTTGC
>CAZASC010000255.1:0-4907 GCA_964487695.1 uncultured Victivallales bacterium | reverse complement strand
AGTTCATATATTGTGCAAATGAACATCGCCACGATCAAAGAAAAACGTGCGCCTACGGGCACACAGGAATGGGCGGCAAGCAACGTCAATATCCAGGACGGCTGTGAACATGATTGCCGCTACTGTTACGCCAAGACCATGGCGATACGCTTCAAGCGCCTCACCGCAACGTCATGGGGCAAACCGCGAATTCGACAACACGACATCGACCGCACTTACACGCACCGCGCCGGTCGAATCATGTTCCCGACAGCGCATGACATCACCGATAAGAATATAGATGAATGTCTCACAGTACTCCGCCGCATGTTGGCGGCTGGCAACGATCTCCTCATCGTCTCCAAACCGCGCCTATCGTGCGTGAAGAGCCTTTGCGAGGAACTGGCCAAGTTCCGGACGCAGATCGTATTTAGGTTCTCTATGGGTTCCACGGACAACGAAGTCTTGGCTTATTGGGAGCCCGGCGCACCATCCTTCAAAGCAAGGCTTTCATGCCTACAGTACGCCTACGCCAAGGATTTCCAGACAAGCGTTTCCGGTGAACCGATGCTTGACGGCAATCCAGATGCCCTGATTGCCGCCGTCCGCCCGTACGTCACGGATTCCATCTGGCTGGGCAAGATCAACCGTCTCCGCAACATCCTGCCGTTCAATTGCCCAGGCGATAAAGAATCCATCCGCCGGGGCGAGGCATTGGTAGTCCTCCAGTCGGACAAGGCCATCAAAGCCCTTTACGCCCGTTATCGCAAGGATCCACTGATCAAATGGAAAGACAGCATCAAAGCTGTTGTCGGCCTCGATCGACCGACCGCCGCTGGCCTGGACAAATAGCAATCTTCAAATGAAGCATGTCTGGCGCAAAGGGAGAGCGAAGAAGAAAGAAAGAGGGCAAAGCTAGTACCTGTGAAACTGCATCGCAACAAAACATCTATTTAAAGCATGGCTCGCTGCGAATCTCCAACGTTGCAAACCGAACTGGAGTGTCGCATAGTAACCCGTCTTAAAGAAGAGGCAAAAAGAAAAGGGGTAAAGACAAATGAGCACAGACCCATCGCAAAGCATACAATGGTTCGTTGAACGAGATGAAGATTCCTATAGACACGAAGCAAAGAACATACTGGAAAGCTACGCCCATCCCTGGGATATTCTTGTGGAACTTGCTCAGAACGCTGTTGACGCAATAGATCAGAAAAGCCAGAAGGACGAGCACTTTCAAGCCGGTAATCTCAGAATAGAAGTAGACCAAAACAACCGTTCCATTACATGCTTCGACAACGGCGTTGGAATTGGCGAAACTGAAATCAAGAAAGTCCTGCGCCCGCATTTCTCCGCCAAGAAGGGCAAAACACTCAGAGGCGAAAAGGGAGTTGGTCTCACATACATTGCCTTGGTCGGAAATCAATTCCGACTCACGACCAAATCAGGCGGGAAAGCCAACAGGTTGAGTCTCGACGGCGCTCAAGAATGGGTCGGAGGTCGAGGCTCGCGTCCGGTCATTCATGTCGACACGGCTACAAAGGACATCTATCCAAAACTGGAGTCATATACAGAGGTCTCCGTTGCGGCAATTCCAGAGACGGCAGTCGCCGAAGAGGAATTGGACATCTTCACACTAAATATAAAACAATTGGCCCACCTTCTACGAACACGCACCGCGCTTGGATACACCGGAACACTATTCAACATACCGCCCCACTGCAAAATTGAAATAACAGTGAAGGTACAAGGCAAAGATGGCAATCTCGAAACACAGGCCATACCTTACGAATACGCCGCCCCATCCACATATATGAACTCGAAGTCCCTCATAACACTCGACGAAGTCAAAACCCATTTGGCGAACGACGAGAAGAGAAAGGTTCTGGGCAAAGCAATCCATTTCGCAAAAGTCTTCCAGACGAAGGCGCAGAAAGACGTTCGGGCCTACTGCTTCCTAACGTCCCGACATTTGTACAATCAACTGTCAGAGGATCTTCAACTCCCCGAAGATCTAAGGATACAGGGTGGAATCTACATTGCCACAAAAGGTATGCCGACAGGAATCTTGTTGCCAGCGCTAAAGACCGGACGGGCGGGTTATTGGCCAAACATCTACCTCCTCCTCGAATATGACAACATAACGCTGGATCTAGGAAGGAAAAGCATCACAGCACCCCGAACTATAGAGATGCTCGGGAAGCAGGCAGCTCAAGTTTTCAACGACATAGAAAGATATGTAAAATATACGATCCGCGAAGACGAAGGAACATTGGATGCCGTCGTCAGCCAAGACGAATTGCAGGAGGAGGTGACCGCCGTCCGAAATGAACCACACTTTGTTTATAAGGACACCAGGACAGGGCAGACACTCCCATCCAACTACCCATTTGAACGCGCACCGAAACAGGAGCAAGATGTAATCGCCCTCTTTTCGATGGCGCTTGCAAGGGGATTGTTTCCTTATGAACTCCTGAGAGTCTCATCATCCTACCGCTACGATTGTTTCCTGCAACTCACAGTGGACACCTCAACAAAAAAACGAGTGCCGCTAGTAGCAGAGTTCAAGTACCAAGGAGAATCCATACTTAAAGACCTGGAAGAGTCAAAGGCACGTTACGGACAACTCCAAATCCTGATCTGCTGGACACTGGACGAGACCAAACTCCGAACAGCAGGATTCATAGTTGATAGGATCCTACAAGGCGCGAAAAAGGAATTACCCGGATCGACTCACAAACTATCATTTCCGAGTTCCGCCGCGGTGAAAGACCAACCTGTCGCAGTGATCTGCCTTTCGCAGGTCCTGCATCAAGACGTCTGAGGTATCAATGGATATTGACCGCGCAAAAGAAATCATCCGCTCACTAGCAGACGGCATAAACCCGCAAACCGGCAACGCGTTCCCACCAGACAGCCCGTACCAACAGGCCGATACCGTCCGCGCCCTCCATGTGGCACTGGAAGCGTTGCAGGGAGGTCAAGCGCGCCCGGCACGCCCGACAGACCCGAATCGGCCACAGATCGGGAAGAACTGGACGCGAGAGGAGGAAGACAAACTTGTCGAGGCATTCAAGGCCCGCAAACCAATCCCCGAAATCGCCACCGCGCACGGCCGCACCACCGGAGGCATAACCGCCCGCCTTGTGAAGCTCGGCCTCATAGAAGACAAAACCATCAACCGTGCAGGTCAGGGCAACCGCCCGCAGACCCCAAAAAGCCAGAACCTTCCGCCGTCAGACGAACCGCCGCTGGGGGAACCACCAGCGGAAGACAAACAAGATTACCCGTTCTGAGAAGAATTCCCGAATTCTAAAGTCTTCAATCTGCAATCGGCATTCTTTCTCCGCTCATTGTCTGCCTGTCCTTCCGGGCGTTTTAGCGCCCTTCAGAACAGGCATACAGTCACATCCTTTGCACAAGAGCCGCAATGCGGGTCATGTCATCCTTCCAAGTCTTCTCGGTTGAAGCGGCGCAGATCTCAAGAACCTGAACTTTATCGGTCTTCTTTTCACCGGCATCCACTGCCTCGCCATTCGTCAGCATCCGTGGCATGGCGCTTTCCAGCGCCGCCCGGACCTGTTCCTGGCCGGGCCGGAAGTAATGCGTTGTGACAACCTCAACAGTGCGGTGGCCGCTGATGAGTTTGACGGTCTCAATAGGCACGCCTTTGGAAAGGGCCTCTGTGATCCACGTCGTACGAAATGAATGGAAGTCTTTAACCGACGCTCTACGCCCTCCACCGGCGCGACTGGCGTGAACCTCCGCATCCGTGAACCCGGCCAACGTAAAGGCCTGCTTCAGCCTCCAGGAGACGCCCTGCTGGTTCTCCAGCTGCATAGCAGCCACTTCCGGCCAGACGTATTCGCTTTTCCCATCGTGGCGCTTATAGGCGAGCGCTAATTCCCGCATCAGGTGATCATAGATCGGAATGCAAACCGTCTCACCGGTCTTGCTGGTCTTGATTGTGATGCTTGGTTGCGGGCCTTTCATATTCACGTCAGACCATTTGAGAAGGCAGCAATCGCCCCGGCGCATTGCCGTACTCAATCCGCAAACGATGATCGGCCGGCAGAACTCGTCATCCTTGACCGCCTTCAACAACTTTTCGACTTCTTCCATGGTGAAAGGCTTGCGGTGGACATGTTCTTCCTCATGTGCCGAGATACCCTCGAAAGGATTCCGGAGAACCCCGAATTCGATCTGGAGAAACTTGAAGATAGCCCGCATACGTTTCAGCGAATCATTCCAAGTTTTAGCGTGCACCTTCCGGTCACTCTCTGCATCCATGAACCCGCGGGCCATTCCCCGCGTTACCTGTCCCGCCTCCACAATCTCCGGGAAATTCTTTTGGACGTACTCCACAAACCGCCTGATAGTGGCATGGACATCCGTGACGTACCTGATATGAAGCGTCTTCCGTTTCTTGGGCAACCTGTCCCAGGCATCCTTCAGATCGGCGACAGGGAACGACAGGATCTTTGACCCGTACTTGATCTCGTGGAGGTTCTGGACAAGGTCTTCAGCCGATTTGTGCCCTTTGGCATCCTCGACCAAGTGTTCAAGCTTCGTCAAAGCCTCGCCGCGCGACCGTTCGAAAGCCGAATTTCCCTCGTCACGCAATGACTTTGGCGGAGCGCCCTTGACTTTAATACCTAAGTTGGTAGCGTAGCGATGTCCATTGATCATGTATACGCCATACCACCAGTTTGATTTAAGGCTACCGTCGGGTTTCCGTCGTAGTTCCAGGGGCATTGTGTCCTCCAATCTGTTTGAATGTCATAAACAGAACACTACGGAACCGAATGGAGAAAGGCAAGCGAAAACCAAAACTTTTAACAAAACTTTTGGGGCAAAAAGACCGAATTCATTAGAAGCGGGAGTAATTCAGTGGCAGAATGTCAGCTTCCCAAGCTGAACGTCGCCGGTTC
>CAZASC010000254.1:0-4934 GCA_964487695.1 uncultured Victivallales bacterium | reverse complement strand
AACTAGAGAGTAATTCTGAAGAAAAATTTGGTGAGGAGAACCAGGGTTTAGGGAAAAGTTGAAAAGTGTCTCTTTTTGACAAAAAGTCAATAAAGGGATGCTACGAAACGATTCCAATCAGTCGTTTTTCGCGACACCCCTTTAAGGCACAAATTGAAGCGACAGGGCAATAATTACAAATTTTGTTCCCTATAAGTACGCAAATCGTTTGTGCCTTTTTTTGTTGTCAAAAAACTTATAAAATGCTATAAATATATTATCAACATTTTGGGGGTGAGAGATGCCACCGTTTATGCTGGCGGCGTTTATCATCGCGATTGTGATCTGCGTTGACATCATCGTTGGCGAATACCGGCGGTATGACATCAGCCGATTGTACGGCGACAGAGGCTATGATCATAGCCATGATCGTTCAAACAATGCTTTTGTTTGCTGCGGTTTGCGTTGGTGCTGGGCCAGGTTAAATCAGTTTAAGAAGGTGAATAACATGTTCCGGTATCTGTACGATGACGAGGAAGCTATGCCGACACTGGTTGTTGGCGTGCTCTTACTTGCTGCATTAGCTGCTGCGGCGCTGGTAAACAACGTTGATGACTACTTTCGTCGAGCCTATCAGATCGGGAGTAAAAGGGTCTAACTTGCCGTGTCCGATCGTTTTTCATCACATTGATGAGATGATCGGGCTTTTTTAATTTGGCACTCCTTGCTAGAATACAAAAGCATGAAAGATATACTGGCGGAATTAAATGAACCACAACGCGAAGCGGTCCGAACAACAGATGGGCCGGTTTTAATTTTGGCTGGCGCCGGCAGCGGCAAAACTAAGGCGTTGACACATCGCCTGGCTTATCTCATCAGCGAAAAAAAAGTTTCGCCGGCATCAATTCTATCTGTGACTTTCACCAACAAAGCTGCCGGAGAAATGAAGCAACGCACAGAAGCACTGCTAGATGAAAGTCACAAGTCGAAAGTCGAAAGTACAAGGAATATCTTGCCGTGGATGGGAACATTTCATTCAATTTGCGTTAAAATTCTTCGGCGCGAGGCAGCGCTGATCGGCTATCCGACCAGTTTTACAATCTACGATTCGCAGGATCAGCTGGCGGTGGTGAAAAAAATAATGCAGGATAAAGGTTTCGACACCAAACAGTTCAATCCGAACGCCGTTTTGTATTTTATCGGCAGTTCGAAAAACGAATTTATCACGCCGGCGGAATATAAAAAATTTGTCAATTCACCGTTCGAAGAGATCGTTTACGAAGTTTACAAAGATTATCAAAAATATTTAAAAACTATCGGCGCGATGGATTTCGATGATCTTTTACTTTTGTGCGTCCAACTTTTTGAGCAGCATCCGACAATTTTAGAAAAGTACCAGCGGATTTTTCAATACATTATGATCGATGAATACCAGGACACCAACCAAGTTCAATATTTGTGGGCAAAAATGTTATCGGCAAAACACGGCAATATCTGTGTTGTCGGTGATGATTCGCAATCGATTTACGGTTTTCGCGGCGCCAACTTTCGCAACATTTTGAATTTCGAAAAGGATTACAAAGGTGCAAAGATTATCAAACTCGAGCAGAATTATCGGTCGACGAAAAATATTTTGCGGGCGGCGGACGAACTAATCAGATTTAACAAACATCGCACTGACAAAACTTTGTTCACCGACAATCCGGAGGGTGCGGCGATCCAAATCTATCAAGCGTTGAACGAAAAAGACGAGGCCGAATTTATCGCTACTGAAATCCGCGGATTGATCTATGCCGAAAAAACCAAGTGGAGTGATTTTGCCGTTTTGTACAGGACAAATGCTCAATCGCGCGCAGCTGAGGAAGCATTCTTGCGCTATGGAATTCCATACAAAGTTGTCGGCGGGATAAAATTCTACGAACGCCGCGAAGTTAAAGATATTTTGTCGTACTTAAAATTGATTGCCAATCCGGATGACCGAATCGCCTTTGAGCGAATTGTAAATGTCCCGGCCCGCGGCATCGGCTCGAAAACTGTCATTAAATATCTTCAAAGTTTGTCCTCATTGAATGCTGAGGTCCCGGAAAAGATCGGTAAATTTTTGCAGATGGTGGAAGAATTTCGTGCAAAATCATCTGAGGTCGGAGTATCGGAGTTAATCGAAATCGTGGCGGAAAAATCCGGCTACAAAGATAATTTACTTGACGGTAGCGCCGAATCGGAAGCCCGCTGGGAAAATATTTTGGAGTTAAAGTCCGTCGCATCTTATACAGATACCACGACCCCCGAAAAACCATTGCAATCTTTTTTGGAAAAGGTGGCGCTGTATCAGGATTCCGACGACTTGGACCAAAACGTCGATGTTGTAACTTTAATGACCTTGCATTCATCGAAAGGCTTGGAGTTTCCGACGGTTTTCATCATCGGCATGGAGGAGGGATTGTTGCCGCACGCCCGTTCAATCGTCGACGAAAATGAAATTGAGGAAGAGCGGCGACTTTGCTATGTTGGCATCACTCGCGCCAGAAAAAAATTGTATTTGATTTATGCCTCCGGCCGCATTTACTTTGGAAATCCGGTGGCAAATTTGCCGTCGCGTTTCATCTCCGAAATTCCGGATGATGTAAAATCGGAGATTTGACACGAGGTGTCATCCTGAGCGAAGTCGGAGGATCTATTCTATTAGTTTTGGTATACCACCTGCGGTGTTTTAACGCTATGGAGTTGGTCATCGGATCTTGTTATAATTAGCCCATGCGGAATTTTTTGTTCGCAATAATTCTGGTCTCTTTGATCTCTGGTGGATTTTTTTTGGTGGGGAAAAGTCATGCCGCCGACATTGTTGTGCCGGCAAAAAATCCTTACAAAATTGTCGAAATTTATCCTGGCGGAAATCAAAGAGTTGAAACCGGAATCAGTTCAAACATCGACCCGACAAAAATTGCCGCCGACATCGGCGTCACAATTTACCCGGAGGATAAAATCAGTGCCATGCCGGATCCAAAGTTGGAAATCGGCAGCGTCATCACCGTCCACCGAGCGCCGGTCATCACCGTCACCGATGCGAACACCACAACGACTTATCGCAGCTGGCAGAAAACCGTTGCTGGATTTTTAGCGGAAAAAAACATTGAACTTGGGACTAGCGATGAAATTAATCCGCCGACATCGGCAGAGATTTTTGATGGCTCCTCAATCACAATTACCCGCGTCGCGATTACAACCGTTGTGGAAACCGCGGCAATTCCTTTTTCGGTGACGAAAGCCAACGACCCGAATTTAAACTGGGGGGAAACTCGCGTTTCCGCTGGCACAAACGGTCAAGAGCAGTTGAATTATCTGGTTCGGCGCGAAAATGGTGTCGAGGTTTCGCGAACTTTGGAATCGACGCAAACAATTTTGGCGCCGGTAAATGAAATTGATTACACCGGAACCAAAGTCACAATTATTTCATCGGTTTCCGGCCGGGCAACAATGACGCCGGTTTCAACTTATGTCGTTTCGCCGAATTATCCGCGCGGAACTTTAATTCGGATTACCAATCGGGCAAATGGCGCGCAGATTTTTGAAACCGTCAACGCGACTTGGGGCACGGCGTCGCCGCCAGCCGGTGTTGTTTTGGATTTGGCACCGACATTTTTGTCACAACTTGGTTGTCCAAGTTCTGGCTGTTCATCAGTCACAGTTGACGAGATCCAGCAATAGATTTCTTGAAAAGATAATAGTTGTTTGATATATTTTCATTGCAGATACTTCTGACGAAATGGAGAATGGTAATGAAAATTATCAGTTGGATTAAATCAATCCGCTGGATGGATTTTCTTCGCCGGATTGGATATCTCAATGTGACAAAGGAAGAGGTTAATACTTACTACGAACGCTGCCGCAGACGTTGATGGTTTGCGGCTTTTATTTTTCCAAAATTCAAGTTACATTGTAAGTGTGAATAAAATGGAACTGATACAATTTTTGCGGGTGAATGAAATTTGGGCCAAGCGGACAATGGGCCAGAATTTTTTGGTTGATAATGAAGTGTTAGCAAAAATTATCGCCGCTGCCGACATTTCACCCACCGACACAATTCTGGAGATCGGACCGGGACTCGGAGTTTTGACTGAGGAATTAGCAAAAGTCGCTGGTAAAGTTGTTGCAGTCGAAAAGGATGATCATTTGGCGCAAGCGCTGAAATCCAAAATCCAAAATCCAAATGTCAAAATTCTAAATCAAGACGCGCTGGAATTTGATCCAAATGGGATTCTTCGCTTCGCTCAGAATGACAAAAAGATCCTGAAACAAGTTCAGGATGACCCTTCGACAGGCTCAGGACAAGCAAAATATAAACTGGTGGCGAATATTCCTTACAACATTACCTCGCTGATCATCCGGAAATTTTTGGAAGCGGAAAATAAACCGGAATTGATGGTTTTGATGGTCCAAAAGGAAGTTGCCGAAAGAATCACGGCAAAACCTGGCGACATGTCGCTCTTGGCTGTTTCGGTCCAGTTTTATGCCGATGCGGAAATTGTCGACATCGTTTCGGCGTCAGCGTTTTTTCCGGTGCCAAAAGTTGATTCGGCTATTATCAAAATTGTGCCAACTGCACCACGTCCTGAGATCGACGAAAAAGAATTTTTTCGAATCGTTAAATTCGGCTTTGCTGCCAAACGAAAAACTTTGGAAAATAATTTGGCGGCCGGATTGCATATTTCGAAAATCGAAGCTTCTGATATAATTAAAAAAACAGGGTTGGAGGAGAAAATCCGAGCAGAATCATTATCTATTGAAAATTGGATAACGTTATATCAGGTTGTTCGCACGGAGGCCAGGTAGTAGAAATTTGACTAATAATTCTGCGTTCTTGCCAATGCTAATCCACATATTATAATCAGATAAATAGAAACACTTTGAGTAAAATCTTGACGAATTATTAAGAAAGGTGTCAAATTTTCACTTCC
>CAZASC010000253.1:0-4943 GCA_964487695.1 uncultured Victivallales bacterium | reverse complement strand
AGGCGCGGCGTTTCGGCGTGGAGATTCTCTCTCCGCAGCAAGTAACCGGCGTCAGCGTGGCGGGGCCGTCCCGAATCGTCAAGCTATCCGCGGGATCCGATGTCGGCTGCAAAGTGCTGCTCATCGCAACCGGTGTTTCCTATCGCAAGTTAGACGTACCGGGAGCAGAACGACTGCAAGGCTGCGGCGTCTATTATGGTTCCGCGATGACCGAAGCAAAGTCCTGCGAAGGTGAAGATGTTTATATCGTTGGTGGCGCGAACTCGGCAGGCCAAGCCGCCATGTTCTTTTCAAAATATGCGCGGCGTGTGGTTATGTTAGTGCGCGGAGAATCTCTCTCTGCCACGATGTCGCAGTACCTGATCGACCAGATTAAAAAGACATCGAACATCGAGGTACGAACTCATTCGCAGGTTATCGAGGTTCACGGAGACACGCACCTCGAAGCGATTTCCATCCGCGCAGAGAGCGGCGATGTCTCCAGGGTTTCCACAAATCTTCTGTCGATCTTCATTGGCGCAGAGCCCAACACAGACTGGCTTTCCGGCGTTGTGGAGCGCGACAAACGTGGATTCATCCTGACCGGAGCCGACTTATTGCGTGACGGAAAAAATCCCAAGGGATGGCAGTTGCAACGCAATCCATATTGGGTCGAATCGAGCGTGCCGGGTGTCTTTGCCGCGGGAGATGTTCGCTACGGTTCGGTGAAAAGAGTCGCATCAGGAGTAGGCGAAGGATCAATTGCAGTGCAGTTCACTCATCAATATCTGAGCGAGGTTTAACGTGGCGCAGAACCCTGCGACGGCAACTGAAAAAATTGCAACGAGCGAACGTCTGGTCAATGAACTGGGCAAGATTGAGGTCTTTGCCGGCATACCTCGTGAGCAACTTGTTTGGCTGGCCGGGAATCTTACGGAAATGAGTTTTCAGCCCGGCGAGATCATGGGCCGCGAAGGCGAACCTCTTGATCATCTCACCGTGATCCTCGAAGGAGAGATGAGGATACAACGTGGAAGCGGCGCAGACGAGATTGTCTTCAGAGGATTTGGCGGACAAGTGACCGGCTTATTGCCATACTCGAGGCTGACGCATTATGGCGGCACAAGCAGAGCCGTCATTCCAACGCGCGTCGCAAACCTTCATAGAAACTTGTTTCCTGAAATGCTTGAACGCATGCCTTTGCTCGGTCAGCGATTGGTTTCCATCATGGCCGACCGCATCCGTGAGGTTGCGCGCATCGAAACGCAGCGCGACAAACTCATCGCACTCGGCAAACTTTCGGCAGGCTTGGCGCATGAATTGAATAACCCCGCTGCCGCTGCGCAACGAGCAACGGCAAGTCTTCGTGAGGCGCTTGAGACTGTGCGCGATGCAAGTATCCGTCTGTCGCGTCATGCTCTTTCCGTTGAACAGCGCGAAAGGATTACCCGTTTTGAGCGGGAGGCGAGCCACACCAGCGGCGATGCAGCGGACCCGCTAACTCGAAGTGATCGCGAGGAAAGTATTTCTGTCTGGCTCGAATCGCGCCGCGTGCCGGACGCCTGGAAAATTGCATCAGCTATCGCCGACGCTGAGGTAGAAATTCCCAAGCTCGAATGCCTTGCGAGCGAAGTTGGAGACGAGGTTCTATCGGACGCTCTGATTCGCAGCGCTTCGCTACTGACTATCGCAAAGCTGGTCGACGAAATCGAGATCAGCACCAAGCGTATCTCCTACCTGGTTCAGGCCGTCAAAGAATATTCATACATGGATCAGGCGGCAATGAAGGAAATCGACGTCCGTCAAGGAATCGAAAACACGCTCACGATTCTTCACCATCAATTGAAAAACGGAGTTACTGTGATTCGCGATTATGACGGAGACTTGCCGCGAATCTGCGCCTTTGGCGGAGAACTCAATCAGATCTGGACCAATCTATTATCGAACGCCATAGAGGCCATGCACGGAAAAGGTGAATTGCGAGTACGTACGGCGAGGGAACTCGATCGCGTGCTCGTTGAAATTGGCGACAACGGCCCCGGCATTCCGTCCGATGTTTTACCCCATATCTTCGAACCGTTTTTCACGACAAAGGGTGTTGGCGAAGGAACCGTCCTGGGGCTCGATACGGTTTGCCGCATCATCCGCAATCATCACGGAGAAATTCGTGTCTTTTCGGTTCCTGGCGATACGAAGTTCCAGGTGTTCTTGCCGATGACTCAGCCGAAAAGTTTACCGATAGACACCATAAAGGAGGAAAACGATGCCAGAAGTCTGTTCCCATCTCGACCAGATCAAAAGCCCATCCCCTAACACTGAAGGATGCGAAGAATGTTTACAAACCGGCGATTCATGGGTCCATTTGCGGCTTTGCGAAGTTTGCGGCCATGTCGGCTGTTGCGATTCATCTAAGAACAAACATGCCACCAAACATTTCCGTAAGACCAAACATCCAATCATGCGATCGATTGAGCCGGGCGAAGACTGGGGCTGGTGCTACATTGACGAGGTTATGATTCAACCATTTTTGTAAGCCTTAACCTCACTCTCGAAAGGGAGACATCGCTCAATGAACACTTCGATACTTCAGCTGAAAAATAAAAACCAACTCTTGACACGCCTTGCTCAATCGCGCTCGGTTACGGATGACCTATTTCGAATCGTACGGGCGGATGCGCTCTATGAGCGGCCGATTCCTGAACGACATCGCATCGTTTTTTACATTGGTCACCTTGAAGCCTTTGATTGGAATCTGATCGCGGGCCAGGCGTTGGGTATCGGTTCTAGACACAAGGAACTCGATCATATTTTTGCCTTCGGCATTGATCCAGTTGGCGCCGGCCTCCCTCAAGACAAGCCTTCCGACTGGCCTCGGCTTTCAGAAGTCAGTGCCTATAATCGGCGCGTTCGCGAAGAGATCGATGACCTTCTCGCAAGCCATTTACAAGTATCGAGAAATAACTGGCGCTATCCCAAAAAAGTTATCTTGAACGTGGCCATCGAGCACCGTCTCATGCACGCCGAGACCTTGACTTACATGCTTCATCAATTAACTTCGGAGCGAAAGGTTGCGCCCGCGAGTTATAGCTCCATAAGCCAGCAGACCGCATTGTCGGTTGCTCATCGAATGATTGATATTCCTGCGGGAATCGCCACGCTTGGAATGTCACAACAAGATGAATCATTCGGATGGGACAATGAATTTGAAGAGTTCTCGGTCGAAGTACCGGCCTTTGCGATAGCGGCTCACAAAGTTACAAACGGAGAGTTTTTGCGGTTTGTAAGTGAGGGCGGGTACAACGATCAGCGATTTTGGAGTGTCGCGGATTGGGCCTGGATCAATGGAAATAGGATCGCTCATCCCCACTTGTGGTTTAAGCGACGGAATCAGTGGTTCTATCGAGCTATGTTCGAAGAGCTTCCGTTGCCGCTCGCCTGGCCCGTCTATGTCAGTCATGCGGAAGCTGCGGCCTATGCGCGTTTTGCCGGTATGTCGCTTCCGACGGAAGCCCAGTTTCATCGCGCCGCTTATGGTACACCAGAAAAGTTTGAAGCGTTACAACGCGCGTATCCATGGGGTGATGCACCTCATGATTTGACACGCGGTAACTTCGGCTTCGAGCGTTGGGATCCCGTTGCAGTGGGGAGTTATCCCGCGGGCCGAAGTGCTTTCGGATTGGAAGACACTCTCGGCAATGGTTGGGAGTGGACTGCAACTTACTTTGCGCCTCATCCAGGCTTTGAGTCCTTTCCGTTTTACCGTGGCTACTCTGCGAACTTCTTCGATAAAAATCATTTTGTTGTGAAAGGCGCGTCGCCGCGAACAGCGGCATGTCTATTGCGACGCTCATTTCGTAATTGGTTCCAGCCGCATTATCCCTACGTTTACGCATCTTTTCGTTGTGTAAGTAACTGAATGGAGCCTGCATGTTGATTCATGATGGTGGAACCCAGTTTGCCACTTCATTCGCTGAAGAGGTGCGCGATGGGTTGGGGCGCAACGGGCAAAAAGAATTGCCATCAAAGTATCTATACGACGATATTGGCTCTGCTTTGTTTGAGGCGATTACCTATCTTCCGGAGTATGGGCTCACGCAGGCTGAAGAGCGGATACTGCAACGGCACTCGGCTGAGATTGCGGAATATCTCACGGCTCACGGTATGGTCGTGGAACTCGGCAGTGGCAGTGGCCGCAAGACGCGCCAGATACTTGAAACACTCGCCCGTCATAAATCGATGATTTACTGTCCAATTGAAATTTCGTCGGCGGCACTGGTAAGTTGCGAGCGCGAATTAGACGATCTAGCCCGCGTCAGTATTCTTGGGTTTGAAGCGGAATACCTTGACGGATTGAGCAGAGCAGTCGCACGTCGCCAACCCGGCGAAGCGGTCCTCGTTTTATTTCTTGGCAGTTCGATTGGTAACTTCGATCGCCACCCCGCCGATGAATTTCTACGCAAGATTCGCCGAACAATCGAACCCGGGGATACATTGCTACTCGGTACGGATCTTGATAAACCGCTGGAACAACTGATTCCCGCCTATGATGACTCGCTTGGCGTGACCGAGGCTTTCAATCGCAACCTGCTGGCGCGCATTAACCGCGAACTAGGCGGAGATTTCGACTTATCCCAATTTCAGCATATTGCGCTTTATAACTTTCATGAACGCCGCATTGAGATGCATCTTCGCAGCGCTAAAAATCAGGTTGTCACCATTGACAAAGCGCGCTTCATGTTCCGGAGTGACGAAACCATCTGGACCGAGAGTTGCCACAAATATGGAAAATATGAACCTTTCGAAATGGCCCGTCGCACTGGATTCGAGTGCATCGCGCAGTGGGTCGATGTCGAGTGGGCATTCGCCGAGAACCTGTTTGTCGCTGTGTAAAAAATCTGGCCCGTTGATATTTTTAAAATTTTCCCTTGGCAATGGTAATGTGGCTGCCCGCATCATACTTATCG
>CAZASC010000252.1:0-4947 GCA_964487695.1 uncultured Victivallales bacterium | reverse complement strand
CGCAAGCCCGGCATCAATAACAGACTTCTCGTGAGCCAGAGAACCGACTTCAGCAACCGCCACAGCGCCCTCGCGCAGCATGTTCTCAAGACCCTCAGCCTCGAGTTGCTCCAGATTGTCTACAGGGTAATCCAGCGCGTGCGGCTCACAATTGAAAGTCGCGTCTGTTGCCTCGAACCGCAACTCGGCAGCCCGCCCACCCAGCGTCCGCAGTGTATCCGGAATGTGGAAACGGTTCTTCTCCGTGTAGCACTTGAACCGCCCCGTACTCGTTGCTACTTCAACCGTCGGCGCCAGAAAATCGGCAACCGGCATAATCGCATCCTGTGCCGCACCCTGGGCAAACTCCCTCAACGTCGGCGACGCACTAATATCACTCAATCTGCTCATATTCGTTTCTCCTCGTTTCTACCTGAACACCAAACCCTGAAACTTCTCTACGCGCTGACAACGATGTTCCCAATCATCGCCGGCCTTGCCAGAACCAACTGCCCGTCAACGCCCGATTCCTCCGCGATTGCCAAACCCCGGTACGTCCCAGCCGCAGTCGGCAACGCCCGCACCTTTCCCTTGTCTGCATCTTGCGTGCAATCAGCCAGAACAAGCACATCGCCCGGATTGCATGTCCCACTCAGAACCAACCGCACATTGCGGCCCGGATCGAGCGGCCTAACGGAAACCAGTGACAGAGCCGCGCCACCCTCGATCACAACAAAGACCGTCAGGTCAGTGATCGCGCCGGGACTCTTCACAAAGGCATTGCCGCTATCGTTAATCAACTTCACCAACTGACCGGCCTTGCTCGTCAGGTCATTGCCCGCCACCATCCGAATATCACCAACTCTCGTATTACTCTGACTCATCGCTTCATCTCCTTTGCGCCCATCGCGCTCTTCGTGTTCAAATCCTCAATTCAGGTTTCAGGTCTCCGCCTTCAGCCCTCAAGTATTTCCTTCTCCGCTCTCCTGAACGCCACCGAGAATGCCACCTTGTCACTTCGCGCAATCTCGTGCGCCCGATTACGAATCTTAACCGCCCGACTATCCGTCACAGCGCCAGCAGCACCCGGCCCCGGCACAACCGGCCTCACAGCCGCCCGATTGTGCAAAGGCTTCCTGTTCGCCTTCGAATCCTCAGCCTTGCCTTGCTGGTCCTTGCCTTCGGCCTTCTCACTGCCAACCTCGCGCAACGAAGCGACCTCCCGGAGCGCAGCAAGTGCTGTCTCGCGATTCTTCAACAGTTGTTCCGACCAGAAAGGCTTCGTCCCTTCACTGATCACACCCTCAAACTCAGCCAGATCCCGGTTTACCAGATCGCCATTCAGCCCCTTCAACTCCACCTTCAACGCATCCCGTTCATCCGTTGCAGTCTTCAGCGAGTTCTGCAGTTCCGAAACAGCAGTCAAAGCCGGAAGCCCCTGCATCTTCTCCAGAATCGCATCCTCAGTAGCGTCGCCCGGAAGCCCAAAATGATTCGTCAACTTCTCAATCAATCTCTTCATCGTCATCGTCTCCTTAGGCACAACCTCAGCCTTCTTTTCACACCCTCTATTACATGCACAAGAATCAACTGGCGAAGCGTTAGCCAGCGGCACAAGCCCTTTCAAATTGGGATCATTCGTCACCGCCGCATTGAGCAAACGGGTCGGTCGCACACGCCCATTACCGAGGTCAACACAGTCACTTAACGCCCATACAGGCGAAAGAAACCGATACCGCCCACCCTTGACCGCTTCCTCACCAACATCCGACCATCGAATTTGTGCCCAGAGCCCTGGACTCGCATTCGCCACGGCGGAGCCATCAGGCGAAGCCGGGCGACACTGCAAGTCAGTAATCCACCCAGCCGCCTCTGATCGCTTCTCCCAATCCAGAGAGAAATGATCAAAGTCCACAAGCAACCCGGCGAAATTAGCGCCAGCCGCATCCGCCTTGAAACGCGCAGCCATTGCCGTACAAGCTTCCTCGTCAACAACCTGGGTCACCCCCACAAGCGCGTGCGGAAACTCCCCAAAAGGTGCCAGTTGATACCAACCATCCGCCGGCATCTGGAAACCATCGCGATTCAACAGCAACGCATTCATTCTTCCATCCATCTCATAAGTCCCATATTTCGAATCAGTCCCATTACAAAAGATGCCCAGGAATCAACTGGCGGAGGGAAGTAAAGAATTGCAACGTCGGAGAAGAGGGGGTAGAAACGAAAGATTAGTAAGGGCAGAAGGCATGTCGAAGCGCCAAGAGGTAGCAATAGAAGATGACAGTCAAGGCAAAGCCAAGAAGAGGAGGTGCTGAATGGTAAACTACGTTGAGTCAAAGGACCAGCGAGCACTGGAGTCCCAGGTGGAAAGTCGCGCCAAGGAGATTCACACAGACGCGTATCCAATGTCCATAGGGGAGATCATGAGTCTGTATCGCGATGGCGAGATCGACATTCATCCCGAATTCCAACGATTCTTCCGCTGGTCACCATTACAGAAATCAAAGTTCATAGAATCAATACTCTTGGGAATCCCGATCCCATCCCTGTTCGTTTCACAACGTGAGGATGGGGTTTGGGACGTCGTAGACGGCGTGCAAAGACTTTCCACAATATTCGAGTTTACGGGAATTCTGAAAGACGAGAAGGACAAGGAGAAACCTCACTTGCGGCTAATCGGCACAGATTATCTGCCTCTCCTCGATGACAAAGTGTGGGAGGACAAAAAGCAACCAAAGCAATCCTTACCAAATTCTCTCCGTCTGGCGTTCAAGAGGGCTAAACTCGATCTTAAGATTATCAAGAAGGAAAGCGACCAGAATACCAAGTATGACCTCTTTGAAAGATTGAATTCACTTGGGTCTCACCTCTCGGATCAAGAGATGCGGAATTGCATTATGGTCATGATCAACAGAGATTTCTTCAAATGGTTTATGGATCTAGTGAAACACCCATCATTTCAAACAACGATTGCCATCTCGGACAGGGCGCTCGATGAACGCTACGACATGGAACTTGCTTTACGCTTCATCATCCTCACGAGAGAACCCGAGAAAGATATTAGAAACATAAAGGATATCGGGGACTACACGACTAAGAAGATGAGACGAATCGCGTCTGATCTGGATTTCGACAGAGACCATGTAGCAAACGTCTTTCGACGAACATTCGATATTCTGGCCAAGGTATTAGGTCCGGAATGTTTTCAGCGGCGCGATACAGGCAGAGGACGTGGCGGTTTCCTTATCTCCGTCTTTGAGGTCATGGCAATCGGGTTGGGATCAATCATAACCGCCAATCCGGATTGGAAACAGGATAACGCACTGATTCAGCGTGTGAGCAAAGACTTTTGGAATGATAAAACATTCAGCAAGTATTCGGGAAGCGGAACGTCCGCAAGCAGCCGTATTCCACAACTCATCCCATTTGCACGTTCACTCTTCAGTGGAAAATGAAGATCAGAACCGTGAACGAGTTCAGTGACTTTCTGGACGGAGAGTTCGCTTGGCGTCGGAAGGAACTCACAACGCTCAAGAATTCCTTCCAAACAGCCCCCCTGTTAGCAAGACCAACTCATATACGCGCTGGCGTGGCAATGCTGTATGCACACTGGGAAGGATTCGTTAAGACGACTGCGGAAGCGTATATAACGTTCGTCGGGTTACAACGCCTGAGGTACGATCAATTAAGTCCACAAATTCTCGGACTATGCTTTCACGCCGATCTGGTGTCGTTGCAGGAGACAAAAGGCTCAGTCGCACACTCGTCTTTCGCAACGTTTGTACTCACAGGCCTTGGTTCACGCGCTCAAGTCCCAAAACATGGCGTGATTGAGACGAAGTCCAACCTGAACGCAAAACGTTTTCATCAGATTGTTGACATACTGGACCTGGATTTCAATCCGTATGAGTTAAAACAGAACATAATTGACGCCCAATTATTGAACTGGCGCAACACAATCGCGCATGGTCAATACATTTGCCCATCAGACGATGAATTTGAGTCACTCTATCAAAATGTTTCAGACTTCCTCCGAAACTTCAAAGACCAACTGGAAAATGCCGCTGTGACAGGCAGATTCCGAAGATCCTGATTGACAGCCGGTCAAAAAAGAAGTCAACGAACTGCAACGAAAGAAATCTGAATCGGCGGATGACATCCAAATGTACTAATCAGCCATAAGGAAAAGCCGAAAAGGAAGATTTACTCACCCCTCCGCCAACCGATACCCCGTCTTCTCACTCAACTCCGCCGGATCAATCCTCACTCCCGCCTTCGACAACTTGAACGCATCATCCACAACCCGACTCGACTGTTCCGACACACTCGGCGCAAACTCGAAGTACGCAAGCACCGGTTGACCCGGAAAGAACTCAGCAAGCAACGGTGCATCAAAATGCTCTTGAAGAACCTCACTCACCGTCAGCGAATCACCACGCGCAATCTGCATAAAGGTCTCCATATGCGCATTGCCGGCAAGCGTACCCGAACCCGATTGCGTCAACATCGTCAAAAGCCCGCCAGTTGCCACCAAAGTGATTTGCCGATCCAGATAATCAATCCGCTCCTGAAACGGCGGATGACTCCCGCCGCCGTTCACGTACTTGATGTCGCTCCCATTCGGCAGATACCCGCGCCCGTCAGAGATCAATTGCTCGGCTATCTTGTGGTATTCCTCTGCTTTAGAATCAGGAGTATTCGGCGGTCCAACCAGGAACACGGAGGGAATCCCATAAACCTCAAGGAACGAATCCCAGTCCTTCATTGCCAAAGCCCGCCCAAGATAAAGCATCGAAAGAAGACGATTCAGCGGGATCGTATCCAGAATCACGAAATTCAAAGGATCAATCGGAAGCCCGCGATACCTACCGCTCACCGCGTTCTGATTATACTCCCAGTCCCCGTACATCCCGTCACGAACCCAGAACCATTGCTCAACCGGCTCAAGCCGCGTGACCAATCCCGAAT
>CAZASC010000251.1:0-4978 GCA_964487695.1 uncultured Victivallales bacterium | reverse complement strand
CAAAAGGCTTACTGTCCCGCAAAGACGCGGTTGCAGCCGTGACCACGATGCTCGGTTACCGCTATGAGGTTGTGACGATCACTCCCGCGATCTTCGTTGAATCTGCCCGTCGCGCATCTTTTGATAAAAACGCTTCTCCCTTCAGCCATGCGCTCTTGCCCTTTATCAATCTGCGCATCACTGAGAACATCTTTGCCATCATCGCCGGGATTGCGTCAGAGACCATTCGCGAGGTCGCAGACAATAAAGATCGCGCCCTTGTCATCCGTGGTCTTCTGGAAACAATTGCCGCGAGGCGTGACGGGATCAGAGTCCTCGGTCTCATTTCACGGGTCTTTCAGGGTATACAGTTGCCATGGCGCGATGAGTGGACGCCAATTATCAACGATGTCATGACTAACGCGGCGATTGACTTTATCAATAAGGTCAACTCATGAGTTGCAGCCTCATATAATTCCGGCTTCAGCTTTTCCGCCAGCAATGTCACTACAGCGCAGTTTCCTCGTAGGAAAATACCGGTTCTCGATTCTGCCGCTTGAATCCGCGTTGAATTTATTGGGCAATTCTCGGCTTCCTCGTCAAACGACGGTTCAATCCTCCCTGCCGGGATCTCATTCGGACAGGACGAAACAAGGTTAGCTCCGACGCGGCAATATTCTTTCGAACATTATGCATGACTGCTAACGAGCCAACATCCTGGGACTAATCCGGTCGGGAGTTCCACGGCTCTGCCTAAAACAGAGAAAATGTCGTTGAAACATTTATGCTCATCATACCTGAAGCCCTCTCCTATGAATTGACTACGATAAGTTCGTGTTCGAGGAACCACCCGGCTGCAAGCACGCGTGACCTGACCTTTTGGGGATCATCCGAATAGTCGACAATGGCAAGGCTTTCTTCCGCCCGACTGCATGTTACATAAAAAAGCCGTCGAGTCCGGTCGATGGTCGTCTCAATTCCCTGAGATTCGTTCTTGAGGTCTGTTGTACTCTTATCTTTGACTCCGAAGAGCTTCTCGTAGCTGAATAAAAATCCTCGCGCCTCTTCGTCGTCCATGACAACCATGACACGCGGGAACTCCCGCCCCTTGATCCCTTGATGTGTGTCAAAGGGAGATGCGCCGCTAACATAGCGGTCGTATGCGGCAATCTGATCGAACGGAGTTGCCATCACTGCATCCCATGCTTTGACTGTCTCGTCGCGCTCCTCTTCTGCACCTACATCCGCGTCTGCATCAAGAGTAGGCGTCGCCAGATTTCGAGACGCAATCACATTGAGCACATCGGGAATAGCAAACAAGCCTGATTCGTAGATTGAGTTCAGTACATCGCCGAAGGTTGGTGTCACCTCGTCATGCCAGAGCATCATAAGCGAATCCACTGCGTTCTTGGCTGCTCTAATCTGCGCGAGTTGCTCTTTTTGAGTCTGAAGAGTCTTTGCGTCAAGGAAAGGCGAATATTTCCTGACCGTTGTCGCCGCCGCAAATCGATTGCCTTTTCGCATAGCATCAACGACCGGCAAAATCTGCTTGGCGAAGAAACTGATTGAGGGAAGCGATCCATCGAGCAATCCAGTCCGCAGCCGATCTACTCGGTACAACGGTTCGAACATAGCACCGAATCCATCACGCTTTGCTGCCATGTGGTGTTCGAGGATCAAAGCCTTGTAGTCGTTCTTCCAGGCATTATCTCCTGTAATCGCTGCCATTTGAACAGCGATGTTTGCTTCTGCTTGCTGTTTATTTCCTACGGTCGAGGGCAGGAGAAAGAGCCGGACGTACCCTTCAGACTTGTCTGTACGCCCTTTCTGTTCCTGACCATCGACCTCACTGCGCATGGTGTTGAGCAATTGAAGTACACGGCCAGGGCACCGATGATTCATCTGTTTAATAGGCTTCGCCCACCCATCGGGTACTGCGTCCTGAAGCCCTGCCTTGCCGTCCGTGTATATACGCTGCATCATGTCGCCGAACAATCCAAGACAGAACTTGTCCTTATGGCGCTCCTGTACGGCGAACAGTGCATCGATCAGATAGCGATTGGTGTCTTGGCTTTCATCGATCAAGAGTATTGGATAGCGCGTTACGAGCACACTTTGAAGTGTTGGTTTCGTCTGTAAGAAATCGGCGGTGATGCTGATGACCTCAGTATGGCCCAGCGCATCACGACCGCGGTTGTCGCCCGTAGGGCTGTACACGAATCGTTTCACCGTTTCGATAAGTTCGAGTCGCTTGGTTTTGTCTCGTATTGACACTTCGCGCTCTGCTGCTGCCTTTGTCCCCGCATGACCTTTCGCTTGAGCAGTGCGCAGCTCTTCTATCTCGGCGGCAAGATTTGTCCTGAGCCAGTTCCGAATGTCATCGTGATATGGCCCGATGAGCGACCACGCGAAAGAGTGAATGGTGGAGACTTCGACAAGGATGTTGAACTCGATACGTTCCTTGATCTCGTCGCACGCAGCATTTGTATACGTGATGACCCCAATACGCTGACCCCGGAGCCAGAGCCGTCTTCCATAGGTATTGCGTATCCACTGAAGAGAGCTGACGAGTGATCGGGTTTTACCGGACCCTGCGCCTGCGTACAGAAAAAAGCTCTTCAAATGGTCGAGATTGAGGCACGCCTGAATCTCGGCGTCAACGCCGTTATCTATGTCGTTAACACTCGTTGCCGTGGGTAGCGTCATGATTTAGTTCCCTTCGGCTGCACGGTTTCGTTTGGTTTTTTTTGAAGCCTGTTCTGGAGCCAGTCGAGCCCCTGCTCGATATAGGTGGGGACATTGAGCGATTCAAATGTCGGAGCATCGATGACATCGAGCGCAAATTCCGCCTTCTTGGCAGTCTTGAGTTCATCGAACATCGTCTTTTCAAGTACGGGAAGGTCGGTACTCGCATGAATGGCATCTTTGAACTTCCGCACAAGCCCCGTACCCGTCAAGCTGGAAAAGAAGTCCAGATTTTCAAAGACAAGTGCATCTTCAAAGGTATTGGGGAGCACTTCGCTTTTGGTTCCGCCGTTCAGGCTTGCCATGACAGGCACCTGGTATGCAGCGCGCACCGCAAACAGCTCTTCCTCCTCGGCAACGGTCTTTTTGTCCTCCGAAAGATCGACCAGATCATCGATTTTAGAGAGTGCCGGAACCCACTGGGCCAGGGTCGTGTTGTTCGTGACCAGATTCTTTCCGCGTTCCGGCGGTTCGGCTTTGCCTGTTGCCGCATTCCCGGCATCGAGATCGGTAATGACGACAGTCAGCAATTTGAGTTCATCGATGAGCGGTCTCAGCCGATGTGCGTGGCTTCCCCCGATCTCCAACATCGTAATGTAACACTGGTTCAACTTTGGATACTTGAGGCGTATGAAATGAGGCACGAGCATACGCTCGGCGGGACCTTCCACGAGTATCGCAGCGTCAGCAAAGAAGAGATCGCAATGCTGCGCCTTGAGGTAACGAGTAACAAAACGCTTTGTGTCATTCTCTTTACCGAAAACCTCGGACAGATTGACCACCGTCGATACCGGGACTGTCGCCTTGCATCCTGCTGGAAGCCGTCTAAAATACCGCAGGCAGGAAAAATCAGTCTCGTGCGCAACGTGGTTCGAGTGCGTGCTCACGATCAGCTGCGTGCAGAGCGATGGGTTCTTGCCGAGATCCTTATGCGCACGCAGGATCGTGTAGGCCTTCTTGATAAACACTTGCTGTACTTGCGCGTGAAGATGCGCCTCTGGTTCCTCCACGAGTACGATATGGAGCGGCTGAACGGGAGCGTCGAGAAGTGTTCCTTTACCCGCTTTCCCAACGCGCATCCATGCGTCCCGAAAGCTCATCAGGCGAAAGATCATGGAGATGAGGTTCTGATAACCAAGTCCATTGCAGTCCTCCGGCAATCTAAGGACCTCTTTTCGTTCGCCATCAGCAACCATATCTACTTCATATTGGACTGCTGATTCATGATTCAGACCCTCGACCGGACTGAGCCGCGTAGAAATCGTAATCTTGGGATCAGTAACTCCGGGATAGCCAAGTCCCTGAACCTCGTCGAGGGCTGACTTGAATCCTCCTTCGAGTCTCTCGTCGAATGCTTTCTGAGCAGCTTCAATGGCTTCGAGAGCTTGGAGATCGGAAGGGTCCGGATTATCAAACGGATCGAGGTGCTTCGCGTAATATGCGCGGAGTTGCGCGGAGAGCTGTCTCCCGCTCCTCGAATCCTGCTTTGTGCCGTCCCCCACCTCACTCTCGCCTCCAAACACGCGCTGAGCGTTGATTTCGTCGATCCGTATCAGCCCCTTCAGATTCTCGATCTCTATGGGTTCCTGATCCTGTACAATCTCCTGCGGTCGGGCTTGTCCGCCTTCGGGTTCTTTAATGAGAGCAGGATCAAGCGTATATGCGCGCACCGTAAAGTATGTCTGGAGCTTTCGCTCAAGGAACGCGGTCAGATTCTCTGGCCAGAGCTGCACCGTGAGCGGTTTGCCTGAACCATTTGCCGACGCAGTGGCTTTCAACGCAGCAACGCTCTCGCGTGCGGCGAGATACTCTTTGCGGAGCGCTTCGATGTCCTTGGGCTCATAACGCAGCCTGACTCCCATGAGCCCGCCCGTCCAGTCGAGCGTCGGAATGAGCTTGCTTACGTGGTGAATCTCCCCGTCTTCGACGTGTAGCCAGAGATCAAGCGTCGGAACGATGTTTACCCAATCAGCGACTGGGACCTCTGCGAACTCACTGGTGCCCTTGGAAGCGAGCCACTGCGCCCCTATGGCGTTGATGGCAGGCCAATGCGACAGCGTGAAATCGTTCAGACAGAACATGCTCGATCCCGAAGAAACGAGAAAGTCGCGCAGTGCAAGCATCGCCGATGTCTTTCCGCTGTTGTTCGCGCCGACAAAGAGCGTCGTTTTTTCAGCGAAGTCTATCCTCACTGAAAGGAGCTTGCGGAAGTTGGATATTTCAACGTAGGCGATTCGCATGGGAGAAGTATAGT
>CAZASC010000250.1:1003-4981 GCA_964487695.1 uncultured Victivallales bacterium | reverse complement strand
GTTGCAGGAATTGATGCCGCAGAACCTGCCCCGCCCCGGCGATCGGCTGGAATGTTATGCAGAACTCAACCGGCCGGCTTATTTATATGTGGTGCTGTTTTCCAGCCGCGGGCCGGCCCGGGTGTTGTGGCCCCGGGCGGCGCGGCTGAAAGATCCGGTCCGGGATCGCTATGCCCGCTGCCCGGCCGAAGGGGAAGGCAAGCTGGCGATCCCCGCCGGCGGAGGCGTGATGACGATGTTGGTAGCGGGCCGCGAGAAGCCGCTCGACGCCGCCGGCCTGCAGCGGCTCACGACGGCACAATTCAAGTGGCCGTCGCCACGGCCTACGCAGTCATTTCCGGCCACAGCGTTTCCGCCCCTGCCGCTGGCGGAACGTCCCGGGCATCTGGTGCTTCGTGGCGCCGACGGCGTGGAATTGTTTGATCTGCCACGAGCGTTCAAGCCGCTGGTGGAAGATCTCTTCGACACGTATTATGCGGTGATGTTCCCCGCGCTCGACGCGCCGGACGGCGCCGGACGGCAGGGCCCCAAGGCGTCCGGGGAAGCAACCCGGCGGAGGACGGCGCCGTGACTCGCTCAGCTCACCTGATACCGGCCGCCCTGGCGGCGGCGCTGCTCCTCGGGGCCGTGCGCCATGCTACGGCCAAAGACACGGCGGCCGTCGTCCCCCGCGGCTTGAGCGAGGCGCGGCGGCAAATCGACGCCGGACTCTACCTGGCCGCCGTGCAGACATTGCGAGCTCAACTGGGCTCGGCACAGGATTCCGGCGCACCGGGCAGCGGCCGCTACGGGCTGCTGTTGCTGCTGGCCGAGGTTTGCCATCGGTCGGGCCAGTACGACGAAGCCCTGGAAGCCGCTGATCAGGCCATGGCCCAACTGGCCCGCTATGCCCGGCGTCACCGTGAATATGATTTCACGGCCGAACGTATCGAGACGGCTCTTTGGCAGGCGCGGATCGAATTGGCGCGGGGCAAGCCGGCCGCGGCGCGGCGTCCGCCGACCGACGCGTTTCCTGGCGAGGAAATCCGCGCCGAAGGACTGGCACCCCCCTTGCAGGCAGACCTGTTGGAGCTGCTCGTTCTGCACGCCGAGCTGAGCGACGCGCAGACGGCTCAGCCGCAAGACGCCAAACGCTGGGACGCCATCCGCCGTCGCGCCGAGACGCTGCTTCGCGACACGCCCGATCGTTTGGAATTCGTCGCGGCGCGCGTGTCGACGGCGCGGTCGCTGGCGCGCTGCCTGGAAGCCGCACAACAGCCGGACCGCGCCGTGCCCGTGCTGCGCGACCTGGCTTTCCGGCCCAGTTCCGATCCCGCGGAGCGGAAGCAGCTCTGGGGCGAGATAGCGCTCATTTACCAGCGGGCAAAGCACTACCGCGAGGAAGCCGACGCCTGGCGAAAAGTGCTCGAGGCCGAGGCGCCATCCCCGGCGGCCGCCGGCCAATCCCTGGCGACCCTCGACCGCATCAATGCCGAAGCCGCCGTGCGTCTCGATCTGGCCGAAGCGCTGCACCGCGCCGGCAGCGACGCGGAAAGCGCCGAGCAGCAGCGGCAAAGCGCCCGGCTCTACCAGCAGGTTCTCGATCAAGTGGGACGGCCGTGGAGCGATTCGCCGTCCACGGCGGAATTGGGCTCGCGGAACGCCGTAGCCCTCCGCGGACTGTTGCAAATCAGCCAGGCGCAACGGCAAGGGCGCGGCCGGCGCACCGCCGCGCCGCAGCGCAAGCCCTTGGCGGATACCCTCGTCCTCTATCAATGGCTCCGGCAAAACCGCCTGGCCGACGACCCGATCGTGCACCAGGTCGCGGCGAATCTCGGCGACTGCTACGTGCGCTACGGGAAGTACGACGAAGCGCGGAAGGTCCTCGAAACGGCACGGCAATACTTCGAGCAACACCCGCGGGCCCCGGCAGCAACGCTGGTGCTGGTGCTTATCTCGTTGGCCGAGATCAATCGCATCGACGGCCTGTGGACCGCCGCACGCCAGCAATTGGACTCGGCGGCCGAACGCTACCGGCAGGCCGCCTTGAAGGACGAGATTTTGTGGCTTTGGCTGCAAGTTCATTGCGGGCGCCTCGCGGCGGCGCGCGGCGAACTCGCGCCGGCCGAGGCGAAGTTTATCGAGGTGATGCATCTCGCAACGGCGTTGGGCGACGCCGGCGCCGAATCGACCGAACTGGCGCAGCTCAGCCTGGCCATGCTGTATAAGGGCTCCGGCCGGCTCCAACAGGCGGAGGACCAATGCCGGGCGGCGCTGGATACCCGGCGGCAGCGGTTGGGTGACGAGGATCACGAGCTGGTGCCCTACCGCCTGGCCTTGGCCAGTATCCTCATTCTCAGCCATAAACTCGAAAAAGCCGACCAAGAGATAGCCCGCGCCGAACAACTTGCCGGCTCGCCGTCGCGCGACGCCGAGGAGCCCCGCCAGCAGAGCGAGGTGCGCCACCTGGCGGCCATGCTCGACTTGCTGCGTTACGAGTCGGGTGGCGCCGAATCGTGGGCCGAACACGCCTGTCGGACGTGGCAGGAACTGTACGATCTGCAGCAGCGCTGCCATTTGCCGGCAGAACAGGCGCGAACGTGCTATTGCCTGTCGCGGCTGGCGTTGCTCCGCTGGCAGCGCGAAGTGGGCGCGCTCCGCGCCTGCGACACGCAGTACAAGCAGGGATATAACGAATACGAGGCCCGTCGCCATGCCTACAAAGGAGAGCTGGCGAGCTTCCGCGCCAAACTCGCGCTATATGATGAAAACAAGAGAGCCTGGGACCGCAAAGATACGCAGGAGCGGCAGGCGTCGGCCGCGCCTCTGAAATCGGAATGGGACGAGCTGGCCGAGCTGCGCCGTAAGCTCCAGGCCACGCAACAGGATCTCGCCCGGCAGCAGACGGCCCTGGAAGACCAATATCGCAAGGCGGAGGCGGCGCGCGACGGGATCGGCTTGCGCGGGCCGCGCGCCGGGCAGCCGCCGGTTGCGTCGCGATCGGCGTCGTCGCTCTTGGTTGAGGCCGACAAACAGGCCCGCGAGGCCATCGGCATCCTCAAGGAGTCGCAACTATATCCGAGTCTGCACTACGTGGCCCTCTGTCACTGCGCGAAAGTTCTTCGCGCGGAGGCGGTTTTCGCGCCGGGGTTGAACCGGGAAGTCCGGACGCTTCTGGAACAGGCGGTCGCCTTGCTGGAACAGCCGCGGGTGAGTCTCGCCGAGGGCGACCTGATTCGCGCGGAATTCTTCGCGCAATACACGGCGGCCTTCGATCAGCTCGTCGCCTGGCATGTGGAGAACCACGATCCGGCCGAAGCGCTGGTGTACGCGGAACTGTGCCGCAGCCGCACGTTTCTGGACTGGATCCGCGGTCAAGGCGACGATCCGCGGCGGACGATTCCCGGCGATGACCGGACGAAGCCGCACTCGGGCGAGAAGCGCCCGTCGCGCCTCGCCGGGGCCGGCACGACTCTCACCACCGACGAGGTGCGCGCCACGGTCCGGCGCCGCATCCATGCCGGCCCGTGCACGCTCTACTATCACGTGGGAGCGGCCGATTGCTACCTGTTCGTGCTCGGCGTCGCGCCCGAGGCACGCGCCGTTCGTTTATCCTCGGGCCGACTCAGCGAGGACTTTGCGGAACGCGTGCCGGCCGAGTTGATCGGCCAGTGGGCCGGACAGTATGCGGCGATCCTCTCGCAGCAAGGCGGCTTCCAGCGGGCCCGCGACGATGGAAAAAAGCTGCGCGATTGCGTGGACATCGCCCGACATCTTCTGCCGTCGGCGGTTCGCGAGCCGTTGATCGAGGCCCTCCAGGCCCGTCGCTGCCCGCTCTTGATAAGCCCGGACGGGGCACTGGAGCAAATTCCCTTCGAGGCCCTGTTGCTGGAAGGCGAGGATCGGCCGCAATTTCTCATCGATCGCCTGCCGCCGACGGGCACGCTTTATGTCCCTTCGCTGATGATCGCGGAGGCCCTGGAACAGGATCCTTCCGCG
>CAZASC010000250.1:0-993 GCA_964487695.1 uncultured Victivallales bacterium | reverse complement strand
CGGCCAAGAATCTGCTGACCGTCGGCGGCCCCGATTTCTCCGGTTTCCGCTCGATCCCCCGCTTGCGCAAGCTCGCCGATCTGCCGGACTTGGAAGGGGCGCGCACGGAATCCACCGCGGTGGCCGCAAGTTTCCGGTCGCAAGCCGCGCCGGTCCGCCAGTTGTTGACCGGCCAGGCGACCGAAAGGCAGCTCCGTGCGGCGATCGCCGAACGCTGCCCCGGCTGTCTGCACATCGCAACCCATACCGTCGGGCCGGATGCTTCGCCCGACGGCGCCACGGCCTTGGTGCTCTGCCCCGGCTCGGCAAGCGCGGGGACTGACGACGACGGCCTGCTGGAAATCCGCGAGATCTACGCGCTGCCGCTGCGGCGATGCGAGCTGGCGGTGCTCAGCGCATGCCGGACGACCACCGGCCGGGCGATGCCTCGCGAAGCCGCGATGAGCACGTCGCGGGCCTTCTTGGCGGCGGGAACCCGCCGCGTCGTGGCCAGTCATTGGGCGGTCGACGATCGCGCGGGCTGCGCGTTCGTCATGCATCTTCTCGATCGGGTCGCCCGCGATTGGCATTCCAATCGACCCCTCAACTACGCCGCCGCCGTACAGGCTGCCCGAGAGCGACTGTACCAGGACAAGCACTGGTCCGATCCTTATTTCTGGTCCTCGTTCGTGCTGATCGGCGCTGCTGACTAATCATCTCGTTCTCCCTTTGTTAGGATCATCCCAAAATCCAAAATCTGATCGGGAACTCGGCCGCCCAGGCGAACCATCCGACATCAGGTGCCGGGCAACCGGCTGAAGGTTCGAATCCCGTGCCCTGATGGGCTTTAATCAAAGGCCCGCTTGGTTGCGGCCGGAGGCGATAGAGTAGGCGCGGCGGCCGCCGCGCTACCGCAGGCCGCCCATGACAACGGCGACGTTGCCTGAAAGCTTCTGCGACATGGCCAAACTCCGATGAACGCCTTGCAGACAGAGAATTCTATTGTCGGCGGTC
>CAZASC010000249.1:0-5032 GCA_964487695.1 uncultured Victivallales bacterium | reverse complement strand
ATGGCCGTCCAGAGCGGCGGCGACGGCAAAAGGTTCGTCCGCTCCGGCGGCCGCACCGACGGGACAACCGCAATGAGCAATTCAGACGCATTCCCCGAAGCACCACCCCATGATGCATTTCGTACTGTTACTGCCATATTTTAATGTCTCTTCTAAGTCCACGCTATATCACCTTTTTGTTCCGCTTCTACCAAAGCTTGTCGCCGTTCTTCAGGTGTCATTTCCTTAATGGATTTTTTTCCTGATTGTGTGACAGCAGTTGTAGCAGAACCTCCGGCGGGAGACTCCAAATTTTCCCGTGAAGATTGATTGAGTTTGCCTGCCTTACCTAAGACGGCATATGTCGCATCTTCGAGGGAATAGCCGCTCAAGACTTTCGCCTTGATATCGTCTTTGAATTCCTTAGCCTGCGGAGTACTGGCGACCGTATCGGCAAAACCTGAATTGAATTCATTTTCTCGTTCGAGCGTTGCAATCTTTGCATCTTTCTCGTCGGATAACTTCTTCAATTCATCTTTCTCCGTTTCGGATAGCTTGACCTTATCAGAGAGCTGTTTAATCCTTTTCTCGGCTTCGCTCGGTTGTTCGAGCGTCGCGTCTAATTCAGCTGCCATAGATTTAATTTATTTTTACTATGTTCCGGGTTGGCGAGCACCCGGCCACGATTAAACGGACTGTCTGAACCGTTCCTGATGCTTCTTTTCGCATTCATACGAGGAACAGACGACAATCATGACTCCCGGCTTGTCGGGATGTTCTACGACTTCAAGTTTCGTAGAACGTACCACCTCATCGGGGTCTTTCTCCGGGGGGCAATAGCTGCACCGAAGATTCATACCACGATAATGCGGACAAAGCTTGTACTGGTACTGCGACGAGACGTTGGGGTCAAGGATGCCGCACCATTCACACACGCCGCCCCGAACTTGGGGAAAGTGATGTACCATGGGCTCGCTTTGAGCACCCGCACGCTCGACTCGCAATTGTCTGGGCTGTTGCACATACGCTTGTGGCGGAGGTGCAACTGTAGCAACGGCATCAGGAGCAATTACGCGCTCCGTCGCGCCCGCCGACCATTTCGGATCTTCAGGATTCTTTCTAGGACGTGCCATACAATTGTTTTCTTACGTTTTGTAATTCGACCCTGAACGTATCCTCTAACTTTTGAATGTCAGAGAACCGTTCTGCCCATTTTAATTCACCCGCCAACCGATTAAGTTTTTGGATGTTTGGGGTTTCTTTTTTAGCTTCCACGCTGATCTGTCTTTCAAGATTGACAGTAAGCTCGTCGAACAACTTTGATTTCAAAGAACTCCAACCTTTCGTCGTCTGAACTTCTTGCAAAGATTCGATAATTTTAATCAATTTCTGTTCTCGTTCCTTGAGAAAATCAGATCGGACTGGTACTTCTTCAAGAGAGACATCAATGCTATCCATCGCGAGCTTTGAGTTGTTCATTATTGACGAGCCGATTGGCTATTCACTTTCACGACTGCCTGCGTCAACGCATTGGCCGACACTCCCGCAGAGTACTGCAAGAATATACGTCCTTGCGTCGAGAGAATTGGAAGCCCTGAGACTGTCTTAACTCCTAGAGTCGAGGCTGCTGCTGATCCTATCGTCGCATTGCTAACGATCGAAGAGTTAGCCGTCTCGGAGATGGTCGTCACTCCTGAACTGATGACTGGAATCGAAAGCCATTCTGCTGTCGTGTTGTTCGCGTTGCTGACAACACTGGTGCGAGCTACATCGTAATACGTCGTACCGCCATCATCCGTCGTCTGAAGATACGCGCTCACACCGCCACCGACGATGCTTGCCGTAAGCTTGACGACGATATTGTCGGTATCCTGCGGGATCGTGAATGGGAAGGCGACGCCTCCGTTAACTGAACCTGCGCCCACATCGTTCGTGTCGATTGCTGTGAGAACGCCTTGTAAGGGAAGTCTGATACTCATATGTTTTTCTTTTAGGCTACTAATTCGACCTATTGACCGAACATCATCTTACCCGCTGCATTATTCACCATTGACTTCTTCTTCTTGGCTTTCATCATTGGTGACATTTGCTTCTGCGCTTTCTGTTTCTTTTTCATTGTTGTTTTCTTGGTTGGTAACTTCTGGTTCGACCACGTCTGAATCTTCTCCTGAATCTTCTCCTGAATCTTCTGATGTTGTAAACATAGTGTGTGGGACATCCGTAACTCCGGCGATAACGATACCGTCTTCGGGAAGTCCGAAGCCGAAATTAGGGATGCCATTTAAGTTATTAACGTTCGGTGTTTCCATATAATGTTACTTACGAATAATTTCTACCCATGTGCTTATCAGCGGCCTTTTTCACTTTGTGCATCGGTAATCCTTTGTTTTTGGGTTTGAACTCCTTTTTACCCGTAACAGAAGATTTTCCATGCGACCATGCCTCAGCGATCTTGGGATGGTTTGCCCACATCATCCGTCGCTGTGCTTCTGATTTGAACGCCATATTAGTATTCTGCGCTAAACACTGAACACGCTTGTGCAGTGGCTTCTTTTAACGCAATGGCAGGGAAGAGTCCTAAAGTGGGATTAATACCCTGAACCGATTGCGTACCCGTTCCTTGTGTGCTGACAGGTACGACGAACGTAAGCGTCTGACCAGCGTTGACTTGAATGTCGAAGTTGGTCGAAGTAACGCTTGCCGTTCCCCACTTTCCGATGATGCCTGCATTACCTGCCGCTCCTGAAATGGCCATGAGCGAGAGGACGGTGGTATTCAGAGAAAGCGTTAAAACCGAAGACGCTGTCGGATTTCCTGCCTGCGATTGATACGATGTCTTCGACGGTGGAGCGGGATAGGGGATATTATTCTTATCGAGTGGTAATTCTCGTGCGTAATTCATATTACATTGTTGGTGCTTGTGCTGGTAATGGTGTTGCTTGTTGTTGACCCATAGGTGCAGTTGCTTGCATAGGATTTTGTTTTTGTGGTTTTCCTTTTTGGCCTTTATCTTTTCCCTTGTCGTCCGGGTTCTGCTCGTCTTTCTGATCTGGTGAAGGTTGACCTTGCGCCATTTCCTGTTTCTTCTGCAAAGCCAGAAGCTCTTGATGCATTCCGATGTGTGTCCACGTCGCCCATGTTTTCTTTGCCATCATGTGCACCAGAATGTGCTGCGTATGGTCATCTTGAACATCTGCGGGCATAAACTTGTCATCCGCCAGAGAATCATTCTCCGCGTTTGCTTTCAATTCATCGATTGTTTCAGGGAACAGAGCGTCTATCATCGACGGATCTTGCAGGAACTTGGGGAAAAATACGTACTTATTGAACATTCGCATCCCATCGGGGTCGAGAGACGATTCAAATTGCGGATACATCTGCATCAAATCGCGTCGTAACACTAACTCTTTGTACTCTGCGTCCTTTGCCGAGAAAATCAATACGCCCGGAGGATATTTTGTGTGGATATCCCCTAAATCAATCTTCTCAAACGTCATTCCTTTCACGCCCGTTATCGTTGCAATCTTTTCATCACCTGCTTTTGAATACCGACGATAGCGATGATACCAATCTTTCCAGAATTCTTCTTCACCGAATTGCATGACTTTCGACTGGAGGCTTTGAGCCAAGTCATTGAGCTGTTGTTGGATGGCGTTTTCAGTCGCACTGGCTTTCCCTTTCTTCGCTGGTGCCAGACTCATACCCGTACCTACTGGATCGTTTGCTTCCTGTGAGAGCATCTGCATGAACGCATTAAGTCCGTTATCCATCGGATTTGCCGTGTTCAATGGTGCGATGGAGCTTGAAACATCAGTGACGGGAATATGCTGTCCGATCTGACGATTAAAAAGCTGGCTTAAATCCTTGATATTATCAGGAACATACTGGTATAACGGATTTGCTTTATCCTTTGCTGAAATGAATGCAAGGTTGAGTAAGACGGAACGCGCACGATGCTTGTCTTCGAGTAAGTCCGCAACAGAAAACACAACGGATGAATGCGGTTCACGAAACGCCTCTTTGACTACAATCGGCCATTCAGAATCTTTTCCATCAGGCGCATCTTTCAGATCAAGCTTTTCAGCGTAGAGAATCTTTGTAAAGTCACGATCAATCCAAAATACACACTTATCGCCTCTGCTGATTCCCGATTGGGGAATGTCGTAATCAGCATATCCGAAGAACTCAAGGATTTGGAATACATCGCCTTGATACGTATCATTTGCTTGCGGTGTTACTAACTTTGCTTGTTCACGTCTGATCTTATAGTCCCACAAGTAAGGGTCGATGCCTGATGCGATCTCTTTTGGAGATTTAATTCCCGTTATAATTCCTTTATCAATCAATTTCTGAATGTCCCACCATGACTTTGTGATCCATTTCCAGTAATAGCGCCATTGTTTAGAGTCTTCAAAGAACGGGTCATATCCGAATACCAATGGATTGATGACATTCGGCTGCATGATCTTGCGTATCTTGTCGAATCGCAGTGTCTCCATGTATCCACGCCCGAAGAACAGCGTATCCCAGTCCCAGTCGTAATCAAGACGGCCTTTATCCATCTCACGATAGTCATTTTGAGCCAATATATTCAATGAATTGACCTTTTTCTGGTCGATTTCCTCTCCGGGGATGAACTTTACCTGCATCTTGTCGTCGTAGAGGTTTGAGAGGATGCGATTAAAGAGCGTAATGAGCAAGGTTGAGGCAATATTCTCATCACCGCGCTGGAGGTTATTCAACAAAACAATCTGTGCAACCTGTCTGCGCTTGCGAGTCTGTCCGAATTGAAACGATTCATCATATCGAGAGTAGAAATTCTTCAACTCTGATGGAATATCGATAGGTTTTGTTTCGTCGTTCATACGATTTCTTTGAGGAGCTTAGGCGTCATTCCATGAGGCAATATCTGTCCTCTCATTGGCAGCGCACCAACGATAATGGTGTATTTGGTCTTTTTACTATTGAACGTGAGCTGTGGTGCTACGTTGGTCATTATCTTCATGCCGTCTTGCCACAAAAGTATCTCAATCTGTTTCAGATGATGATTGAA
>CAZASC010000248.1:0-5037 GCA_964487695.1 uncultured Victivallales bacterium | reverse complement strand
CAGGCTACTCCGTCGGTCTTCTCTCCGACGCTATTCTGTGAATCTTTGATCCCTGAATCGATCAGCGTCATATATTTCACACAGGGTATAACCATGATATTCTTATTGATAGTGACAGGCAGAGACGCTTCGCCAGTGAAATCAACCAGTGAGTTCTTTGCTTCGTACACAGATGCGCCGTTGGCTGTAAGACTGCCATGATCGAACACTTTTTCGTTGTAGTTCTTGTTCGCCATGCCGACATCGGCTTTCAGATCCAGATCCCATGACCAATTCCGCAATTTCCTCTCTTTGTTGTCCTCCGACGGAATGAGGTTGAAACTGTGCCGGAGCCCGGCCGTTGCATAGACGCCGCCGATCTCGCCAAAGTCGTAATAGACCCTGAATGTAGGCAATAAAAAGACTAGAAAGTCGGACCCGAGAAATGCTTCGTAAGTGTCCTTGTGCCACGGCGCGACAAGGCTTTCCTTGTAGATGTAGGCAATCACGCCGCCGCGGCCGATCACCACGTTGTCCCACATGTGCTTGTATGCAAGGGTGACATCCATCCTCGTGCTTTCCGAAGCGTTCGTCACGCTTGTGAGGTCCCAGTTGCCCAATACGTCGAGCGAGAATCCCTGGGCTTCGGCTGTCAAGCGAGGCTGAATGCACCAATCGTCGTTGATGATTTCTCCCCGCCATAGATATTCGCTGGTGGCCTTTACCTCGCCGTCAAAATCCATGTCTACCGGAAACCCGTGCGCACAGGTGGCCACAGCAAAAAGCAGGCAACCGATGGTGAATGTTGAACGCAATCTCATATGAACTCCTCTTTTAGATGTGCCGGTAGCGTATCCAATCCAGTCGCGGTGTAAAGAGCAAACACCTTCTAAAGCGATTGCCAGAGCTTTCGGGAATATTTGCCAAGCGCGATGAGACTCCCGATTTCTCCAACAACCTTCTCCTTGTCGGCAGGGTTTGTCATGCCGAACCACGGGCTGGATGTCCTGAGCGCTTTGACCGAGACTTTTTTCTCAGCGATCAGTTTGTCCACGACGGCTGGGAGCATGAATTCGGCTTTCGCTTCGTTCGCCGCCCGCTTCAGGAACAGTTCCCATTCGTATTTCAAATGCCCGAAGACCGACGGCATGAATCCCCACAGGTTCATTGACGCCAGCTCATTTCCCGTGAGAACCCTGTTCGCGGAACTAAAGCCATCGCCGCTTCGTTCGATGCCGACTGTCTCGGTGATGCTCTCAAGCAAGCCGTTCTTTGCAACACCGCAAATGCCCCGCGCGACAGTGCCGTGCTCAGGCACGGTGTTTCGCAGGGCAAAGCCCACCATGGCATAATGCGATTCGTCTGTTGTCGCTTCCAGGAAATCGGCAAGCACAGTGTACGAATCGCGGCCATAAAAATCATCGCTGTTTATGACCGCACACGGCTCATGAATCGCATCGGCGCAAACCAGGACGGCGTGACCCGTGCCCCATGGCTTCTTTCGGTCCGCCGGAATCGCGAATGACTGCGGCAACGCCGTTGAAAGTTCCTGGAAAGCGTACACTGTCCGCACTTGCTTCTCGATACGCGCGCCGATGGTGGATTTGAACGCGTCTTCGATGTCCTTCCGGATCACGAAAACGACTTTGTCGAAACCGGCCCGGATCGCATCATGGATTGAATAGTCCACAATGAATTCGCCCGACGGTCCAATCGGATCCATCTGCTTCAACCCGCCGTAGCGACTTCCCATCCCAGCCGCAAGAACTGCAAGAGTAAGGTTCATTCCTCAGAAGCTACTTCATATGCCGCCGCCACGCCAAGAGAGAAAAGCGAATCAAGAACGGCCACGACAAAGCCTGGCCCTCCAAGAAATATGGAGAACGACCTGTTTTAACACTGGAGGGACGCGCTTCGTCACGTCCGCGGAAATATTGCGAGAAGGTCAACATGAAACAAGGTTGTTTCCGTCAAACAAGGCTTATGCTAGTCTTGAGCCGATGTCTGAGATTGAGGATGGAGGCTCAAATGAGGAATTCTTCATCTTTGCTATTCGTGGCAGGTTTTGCAGCGCTCGCATTATCCAACACCCGTGCTCAAACCACGAACTCGCCGGATGTGAAAGCCATTGTTGACGGCAACACGGCGTTTGCCATTGATCTCTTCGGCAAATTGAAGGAATCGGATGGTAATCTCTTCTTCTCGCCGTTCAGCATATCCGCCGCGCTTGCCATGACATACGGCGGGGCAGGAGGCAACACCAGCGATCAACGGATGACATTTTCAAACTCATTGGCGGGACACAATCAAGAGTTCCCATGATGAGACAAGATGGGAGCTTTGGATATGCCGAATATAGCGGTCTGCAAGTTCTTGAACTGCCGTATTCCGGAAATTTTCTTTCAATGATCGTTCTGCTGCCGAAAAGGATCGACGGAATCCGGGATTTGCAGAACGCCTTGACGATGGAAAATCTGAATAAATGGACGGATAAAACAGAAAAGGAAGAAGTTCTCGTAATGTTGCCTAGGCTTAAACTGACGTACACGGTCGATCTTGCAAGAGCTCTGACGAATCTCGGAATGCCAGCAGCATTTGATCAGTTCAAGGCCGATTTCTCGGGCATGGAGGATCGCCACAAGGATTGGTTATACATCTCTGCGGTGCTCCATAAGGCATTTATTAATGTCAATGAGGAGGGCACGGAGGCTGCAGCGGCAACGGCTGTTGTCCAGATGATAGGAGGCGAGTACTCGCCTCCGAAGGTTTTTCGTGCAGATCATCCATTCCTTTTCCTGATTCGCGACAATCGGTCCGGAAGCATTCTGTTCCTTGGTTGAGTCATGGATCCGAGCAAGTAGAGAAAACGCAGGTTGAGCTTGTATCAGTCCTTGGCTGTAGTTAAGCTTTCCAAAATTAGCGTGAGACATGAAATACACTGACAACTACAATGCGAAGTTCGAGATATGGGCAAAGGAATCCAAAGTCCGACATATGCCCACACTCGCCAATGTGCCTCGCTTTGGCTGGAAGAAGTTCAGCTCTTATGAAGACTTCAATGCATGGAAGAAATCCATTGTTGACCAGATTGCTTTGAGCGGAGGCGCCAAATGGACGAGCTGATACGGATGTTTAACGAGAATAAGGTCCGATATCTTCTCATTGGCGGTCAGGCTGTCCGTCTCGAAGGAATGCCAAGATTCTCGATGGATTGGGATTTCTATATTCCTTCCAATGATGGCAATAATATTGAGAGAATAAACCTCCTGCTTCGTCTGGAGCTCGATGTTGCGCTTCTTCCTCTCGGCAGGAAAGGCGAGAACTTTGTTCAGACGTATCAGACTCGTTGGGGTATTATCCAATTCCATCTCGGAGGCCCAGGGCTGCCGAGATTCGATGATGCCGAAAATCGATCCGTGAGCCGGAAAACGGAGACCGGAGAAACTGTCAGATGCCTTTCACCAAAAGACCTGCTTGAGAGCAAAAGGAAGGTTGGGCGACCACAGGATCTTGTAGATGTGGAATTTCTGGAAAAGAAACTCAAAGCATCATCCGGCTAACTCCTCAGTATTCCCTCTTGTGTCTTGTTCCGACCCGCTGGTAGTATATTCCAATGACTAAATCGAAAGTGGCAATACTAAGGACGTCGCCTGCAACGGTTTTGCGGGATTATCACCGGCTGATGAACCTTGCCGGTTACCAGCAGGTTTTGCCGAAAGACCATCAGACCGCGCTAAAGATCAACATTAGCTGGCATTTCTTTTTTCCAGCGGCTTCCACTACGCCATGGCAACTTGAAGGCGTTATCAGGGCGCTGAAGACTGATGGCTACGATCCGAAGCTTATTCATGGCTGTCACAACCGCACCGTTGTCATAGATGCGCATCTGGGCGAGCGCGAAAACAAGCAGATCAATGTGATCGAGGCGCACGGCTTGAAAAACTGCCATCTTTATGAGGAAGGTGTGGAATGGATCAACGTCCGCGACGCTGTCGGTGATCTGGCTGACAAGTTCATCTGTCTGAATCAGGTTTATCCCGATGGCTTCATGATACCCAAGCAGTTCATTGGGTCGAATATCATCCATCTGCCAACGGTTAAGACGCATGTCTTCACAACCACGACTGGCGCTATGAAGAACGCTTTTGGCGGGCTTCTGAACGAGAAACGACATTGGACGCATCCGGTGATTCACGAGACTCTTGTTGATCTGCTGATGATCCAGAAGAAGATTCATAGCGGGATCTTCGCGGTAATGGACGGCACATTTGCAGGCGATGGCCCGGGGCCGCGATGCATGATTCCGTATACCAAGAATGTGATTCTTGCGTCGTCCGATCAGGTCGCAATTGACGCGGTTGCGGCGAAGCTGATGGGAATGGATCCGCTGAGCATCAAGTTCATCAGGCTTGCACACGAGAAGGGGCTGGGTTGCGGCGATACGCGTGAGATCGAGATCGTTGGTGACGTTGATGCCACCAAGGATAAGTGGAACTTTGTCGGCCCGTTTGCGAAAATGACCTTTGCCAGCAGGATGCAGCACAAGATTTACTGGGGCCCCTTGCGCAAGCCGGTGGAGTGGTCGCTCAAGACATTTCTGGCGCCGTGGGCCTATATCGCCAGTGTGCTTTACCATGACGTCTTCTGGTATCCCGCGCACCAGGAAATCGTTCATAAGATCCTGCACAGCGACTGGGGCCGGCTCTTTCATAACTGGGAGAAAGTATCCCTGGATCCGAACAAGCTCGATATTCCCGGTTGGAGCGATGTGGGTGCGGATCCGCTTGAGTTGAAAAGGGAGAGCATGAAGCTCTTGGCCAGATCATTCAGGGTCCTTGGCACGTGCATCAAGGAAGCGCCGGAATTTGCGGCGAGGAAAAGACGCACCGCAGTCAATAAACCCAGCCAGTAACCTGACATTTGTTTGGAATGTCCCATGCAATATGTTCGCAGGTTGATCGAACTTCATTGACACACGAAGGCCGGGATACGAAACTTCACCCTCAATTGCGCCTGTAGCTCAATTGGACAGAGCTTCTGACTTCGGATCAGAAGGTT
>CAZASC010000247.1:0-5042 GCA_964487695.1 uncultured Victivallales bacterium | reverse complement strand
TATAAGTATCGATCAGATGCCGCATATCGGCCTCATACGGTTTGAGGTCAAGCGTTTCTCCGCTGGCCTTGCGGATAATCTCACGGATATTCAGGTAGTAGTCCATCTGCTTTTTGATGCGAGCAATATCGCCATCACTGTACCCTGCCCGGTCCAACTCGTCGGCAATGTTGGCGTAGGCGCGAACCAGCGCAACACATCCCTTGTAGAAAGCAACTCGCTGCGGCTCCCGCTCCTGAAGGTCAGTTGGGATTTCAGTATTCCCGCAGAAATAGTGGATGTGCTCCAATTCGCCCTTTGGCGGTTCCACTGGCTCGCACAGCAGGATGAGAGATTCAATCGCGGTATCAAGCCGTTCCTTGCCCTTCGTCAAGCGATCCTGCATCAATACTTCCGGGTCAACTCCGCCTGCACTGTGGTCCAGTTCCGACGTATACACCGCGATGGCTTTTTCGACCTTTTTGAACAGGTCCTTGTAATCCACGATGTAACCGAAATCCTTGTCCTCACCATCCAGCCGGTTAGTGCGGCAAATAGCCTGAAACAGACCGTGATCCTGCATCGACTTGTCGATGTAGAGGTATGTGCATGGCGGTACGTCAAAGCCGGTGAGTAGCTTATCCACCACCACCAAGAGCTTCATATTCGCTGGTTCCTTGGTAAACAGCTTCTTTGCTCGCTCTTCGTAACTCTCAGTCTTATTGGTGCCGGGAGTGGCTGCGACGTTCTGCAACAATTTCGTGTAGGTGTTGTAGATGAACTGCTTGTCGGTCTCGGTGTTGGCTCCGGTCTCCTCCAGCGTTATGTCTCTGGTCATTGGATTATAGGAGGTGACCACAGCGCATTTGCCTTTCAGTCGGGAATCCTGAAACAGCGTGTAATACTTGCACGCTTCGTAAATGCTCGATGCAACCAACAGAGCATTGCCGCGGTCACTGGAGAGGCGTGGCTTCACGCTGAAGTCGAAGACAATATCGCTCACCACGCGGTCCATGCGCGAGGCCGAACTGAGCACTACCTGCATTGTGCCCCATTGCTTTTTCAGTTCGTCCTTCTGCCAGTCGTTCAGCCCTTTAGTCTTCGCCTCAAACCAAGCGTCGATCTTTCCAACAGAACCGAGCCGCTGATCGATGTCCCGCGCTTCGTAAATCAGATCAAGCACTACTTCATCCGCCACGGCCTCACTGAATTTATACATATGGATGTAGCCGCCGAAGACTTCCTGGCTGGTCGTTTTGTCTTTCTTCAGCAGCGGAGTGCCGGTAAAGCCGATGAACACGGCATTTGGCATCATCGCCTTCATCACGCGATGCAGCTTGCCGCTCTGCGTACGGTGGCATTCATCCACAAAAACGAAGACCTCGCCGACGGTCTGGCTGGGCTTGGCCTCCAGATCCTTGATGTAGGCATCAAAATCATTCACGCCTTTGCGACCAAACTTGTGGACCAGGCTGCACAGCAAGCGCGGCGTAGCCTGACCAAGCTGCTGCATCAGGTCGAGGCCGCTCGTGGTCCGCTTGATCGGCTCACCCATCTCGGTAAAAACCCGTTCAATCTGCTTGTCCAGTTCATCGCGGTCAGTGATGAGGGCCACACGCGCGTTCGGATTGTTTTCCAGAATCCACTTGGCAAGCAGCACCATGACGATGCTTTTGCCGCTGCCTTGCGTTTGCCAGATAATTCCACCCTTTTTCTGACTTACATGCTGCTGCGCGGCCTTGATGCCGAAATACTGATGAACGCGGGGCAGCTTCTTGATGCCGCCATCGAAGAGCACGAAGTCGTGCATGAGTTCAATCAGCCGGTCCTTGCGGCACATTTTCAGCAGGTATTTATCCAGCTTGAAACGGCTGTTGTCTTCCTCGTCTTCCTTCCAGCGCAGGAAGTATTTGTCTTCCGTTCCGGTGGTTCCGTAGCGCAGCCCCTCGGAATCGTTCCCGGCAAAGACGAACTGCACGGTCGAGAAGAACCAGGCATTGAACTCCGGCTGTTGGTTAGAGAGGCTTTGGCGGATGCCGTCGCCGATGCTAACACGGCTGTTCTTCAATTCGATTACGCCGACGGCGATACCGTTCACATAGAGAACCAGATCAGGCCGCCGCTCGTGATTGCCGTGGAGCGTTACCTCTTCGCCGATGGCGAAGTCGTTCTTCTCTGGCTGCTCCCAGTCGATCAGCTTTACGGTCTTTGTGGGCTTGGCGGGATCGGTCTTTACCTGCACACCATAGCGCAGCAGTTTGTAGACGGCTTCGTTGTTGGCATAGAGATTGCGGCTGTAATTGTCGGCCTCGGTGCGCAGCTTGTAGAGAGCCGCGCTGATCTGCGCCGGCGTATACTCGCGCTCTGCCAACCATCCAGACAGTATCCCGTCCTCAACATTGCTATTGCCGTCGCGGTCGGTCCAGTCGCCCAGGTAGCGATAGCCCAACTCGTCCACAAACAGCTTGATCACGCGCTCTTGCGTCACATGCTCCGGCTTGCCGATCTCGTTCATGCGTTCTCACCCTCTGGCGGAAATATTCGCTGGCATATTTCAATTGCTGCATCAATTTTCTGATCAGAGAATACGGGCTTATCCAGCTTAGCCTTCCATTCAGTATTGCTTTGAAGAACATGCTTCACAGCAGATAGGCTCGTTGCCTTGCCTTCACGGCGTAAGTCCTCGCACGCCATATCGATTGTCGCAAGCAGTTCCAATTCATCCGTGCGTTTGTGGCGAAATTGTTCCATCCACTCCATCACTGAAGAGCCGTACCACTTCTCGAAGTATTCCTCTGCCTGAGATATTTTGTCTGCTGGAACAAAGCCTTCGTATGTGCCATTATTGTGTGCTCGAACGTAGTGGTTCTTCAGGGCAATCTTTTCAGGCCCGCCATACCGTGTTTGCGGGTTGTACGGACCAGCAGCCTTCTTCAAGAACCCCGTGGTCTGATGCTCTACGTGGCGATGCAACAGATACATCATCTTCGTTCTGCGAACACGGGCAAGCGGATACTGTTCAGTACCAAACCTGCTGGCCAGTACAGCGAGAACGACGGCCTCGTTGATCTGCGGATTGTGAACCTTGCTGGGAACAACAGCAGCTTGTTGTTCGACCACAAATGGAACCACCGAGGCGGATGAACGAACCAAGCGAATCCTTCCGGTAAGAAGTTCCTGCATCATGCCCGTCTTCAACTGGCGGGCTTTGGTGAGCTTGGTCTCCAGCGTGGCAACCTCTGTATCCATGTCGGAGAGGACGGCGGCGATGGCCGTTTGTTCTTCTACAGTCGGTGGCAATGGAATCTCAATTTTGTTCAGCTCTGAACGGTTCAATTTCGCTCTTGTTCCACTGGCGAGAAAGCAAAGAATATTCTTGTGAACGACCGAGTAGAAAACGAAACCCTGGTCTATGCCTTCTTTTGCTTTTAGAATGTGAGCATGATTGTTCACCCAACACTTGCCCTTCATGCGATAAGCAATTGGTCGCGTGAGGTATTCGTCAAAATATCCGCCATCTTCAGCCATCAGGATAATGTCGTCGTCGAGTAGAAAGTCGTCAATGTAGTCGAGAATTCCATTTGCACCGCAATATGGAATGTCACCGCGCCGCTTAGACCGCTGGGAATCGTTCAGTGGAACACGGAGGTTGTCGAGGCAGTAAGTGATGTTCTCCAGAGAATTTACTTCCCACTTCCCGGTGAAGCCGGGCAGGCGCTTCTTGCCGGTGAGCAGTTCCTGCATTGCGCCTTGTTTGAGGTAACGCTTCTTGGCGAGGAGTTGCTCCAGCGATTCGATCAGGGCGTCCGCATCGCTCAACGCCTGAGCGATGGCTTCCTGTTCTGATAAGGTAGCTGGGATTGGAAGCTGAAGATCACGAATATCATCGACTTTGGCGTGCCCAACAGTGGAACCTCCAAGTTTCCTTAATAGGTTGCTCCGTACACCCGTGGCCATGAGGGCGTAGAGGAGAAAACCACTCTCTGTCTTTTCCTTGTCTGGTCGGTAGAGCATCATGCGCTGCCCTAAACATACAGAGAGATCCGAAGGCACTAAACAAACTTCGCCTAACGGTGCCTCTCGCGTGATGAGAACGTCGCTAGTTTGGGGAATAGCTCGGCTTGTCCATGTATGGTACGACTGCTCATCGGTAAAACGGAGGTCTTCTCGCACGAACTTACCATCCCGAACATTCGGAGTTCTGACGACCGCATAATCCCCGCCTTCCACTACTGGCGGCGTACGATTCTTGCAGTCCACAACAAGCTCGCAAACTTGCGCTGCCTTGAGGACCTCCCAATCCTCCGGGATCTCGCCCACCTCAGTCTGCTTGTACTCCGGCTTCAAGCCCATGCGAACCCCATCCTTTCGAGGTGCTGGTTCACTTTGGCTTCCAACTCAGCCATGCGGCTGGTCATCTGCGGCAACGGGGTTTCGTAACGCTCGGACAGTTCCTTGACACGCTGGGTAAGTTGCTGGCTGATGCGATCCATCTCGCCGTGAATGGCGGCGTCGAGCGTGGCCATCCACTTGTCGTCCACCACCAGCGCCTTAACCTCGGCAGCAGTGAGCTTGAGGTATTTCTTATAGGCCAGGTCGTCGAGGGCAATCTCTGCCGCACGCAGTGCCTTCTTCAGATCGGCCTCGGCCTCGTTCAACGCGAGCCACTCATTCAGGATGAGCGCCTCATCCTTGGCATCTTTGTCGTGCTTGATCTGCTTGAGTCTTGCCGTCACCATGGCCCGCGTAACCTTGCCTACCTTGCCTTCTTCGGAATCGGCCCGCGCCTCAGAGAAGGCATCTTCATCGCCAAGCTGCTCCTCTTCCAACTCCGCCATCTTGGCCGTGACGCTCTCCAGGTCAGCAGAGAGCTTGTCGATCTCGGCCTGCTCCTTGGCATAGTAGCGAGCAACCAGCAGCGCCTTGGGAACCAGATCGCAGGTCCAGCCTTTATCGATTTTCTTGATAACCTTGCCGTCCTTGCTCTTCTTCGTTTCGATAATGCGGGAAGTCTCGGCCTTCCAACCGTCGGCGGCGATCTGGTAGCAATCGTCCTGCATAGT
>CAZASC010000246.1:0-5047 GCA_964487695.1 uncultured Victivallales bacterium | reverse complement strand
CAGACGGCATTTTTGCAGGCGCAAACCAATCTCGGATTGTTGCATGGCCAAGCCCCCGATGATCTTTCCCAAGCCGATTCTCTATTGAACCAAGGCGTGAACGATCAAGTGAGCGGCATCAACAACATCGTTACGGCAGTAAAAAACAGCATGGCGAATGTCGATGATCTTACTTTTATCGACCCAGACGCAGTAGCTCAAGGATTTGCTTCGCTTGAGAAATCCGCGACCGAAGAAGATCAGGCATTTAGTTTGATGGAGGCGACGAACACGACGAGCACCACCCAGATTGCCCTGTTGAAAAAAGAACAGCAAGACATCATCGAAGGTCAGGTCTCTGCCGACCAAGCCGTTGAAACAGTACTCAAGCCATATCAAGCCCTCAAGAGTAGCGCCAGCGGCAACATTTCCCAGCTCGGCGGAGGCATTCAAGCGAGCTATGAAAATCTGCGCATAGAAGCCGCAGATCCAGACCGGCCAGCGGGAACGACCATGATCACCGTGAATGTGAACATCGGAAGCATCTTGGACAAGAGCGCGCTGATCGACGTGGCCAACAAGCTCTCGGCCCAGCTATTCCAAACCGTTTACTCGGCCGGTGTGAAGGCCTACGATGTTGACGTTTCGTATAACGGCCAGACAACGGACTCCTATGGGAACCAGCACAACAACACTCCTGTCCTGATTTACGGGCTGGACAAGGACACCTACCAGAAGATCAACTGGTCTGGCTTTGACCAGTCAACGCTGTGTGATTTTCTGAAGCAACGGGGTACCATTGAAGGTGGAACGGGCAACGATGCGTGCAATGTTTTAGTCAACATTCAATGACCTTCATGAGCGTAAAAACATCAGCTTTCGTCGTCGCCGCACTCATACTCGCCATGAGCGCCATACCATCGCTCGCCGCCTATGGAGTGCAAGCGAAAACATCACAGTGTGTCGGGAACCAAGCGTTGCCAGACTCCGACTGCACGCCCGGAGCGGTGCTCACGACCAACGCAGCCACGGTGTGTGCCGTGGGGTACACGAAGACCGTCCGCAACGTGCCGCTTTCGGAAAGCAAACAAGTATTCGCCGAATACGGCATCGCGTATAAGCTCCACGCCAACTACGAAGTGGATCACCTGATCAGCTTGGAACTCGGCGGCAGCAACGCCATTGCGAACCTTTGGCCGGAGTCATCGCTAATCCAAAATGGTTCTTTGACCAAGGATAAGTTCGAGAACTATCTACACGCACAGGTATGTAGCGGGAAAATGTCCTTGAGTGATGCTCAAGCCGAAATCTCGAGTAACTGGCTCCAATACTATTCGACGATGACCACAGCGAACACGAAGGTGGTTTCTAAATCCAAGACGACGATCGTGCCAAGCATCCCGACCAATGCGTCTGGGCCTGCCGGTGCTACCGCGCTCTGCCGCGACGGATCGTACAGCTATAGTAAAACCCATACCGGCGCGTGCTCGCATCATGGAGGCGTGGCGAAGTGGTACTGAAGGTTCGGAAACAATCTGCTACACTTATCAATATGAAATATCAGGAGATTTGGGACAAGACGCTGACGGATCAAGAGAAGGTGCAATACGAGTTTTCCGTCGGTCAGGGCTATAAGAAGTTCAATCTCATCGTCTGGACTATTATCGGAGTTCTGCTCCTTTTTGCATGGGGGTTCGGGATCATCGTTTTGGCTATCGTATGGTTCTATTACGGCTTCTATGTCGAGAAGGCGAACGTTTACGCTTTTACTGACAAACGGATTTTGCAGCATCGTGGATGGCTTTCCACGCGCACTATCACCATCGACTATCACATGATCACCGATGTCCAAGTGCGTGAACCGTTTTTCCAGCGAGTGTTCACCCATACCGGCTCGTTGTCGGTGGATACGGCATCTTCCAATAAGCTACATCACGAGATAACCTTTCCGAACGTTGACTCACCATACGAACTGAAAAAGCGACTGGACGCCTTGAGAACGCCGAAGCAATAAAACGGCTGCATCAGTTTTTAGTGGTGGCTATCTCCGTGGCTTCTTTTACCTCGCCTTGTTCTGGCTTCGAGAACTTCCATTGCCTGAACACTCCGATGATCTGCTCATGTAGCTCGGACGGAAGTGCCGGATCGTTGAGTAAGGCCTCAATGTCGTTTTGCTTTTTTCTGAACTCGCCGACATCAAGCTCGGTTTTCAAGAGGGCGAGGTCCATCTGCGCGAGCGTCTTGACGGCGTTCATCCTCTCCTGATTGGTCGGCCGTTGGATGCCGAACTCCGGAAAGTATCGCATCTCCCAATAGACGATGCGGTACAGCTCCATGCGTAAGACGCGGAAGCGTTCCTTCACCTCGGTGAGCCGCTCGGTCAGCTTCTGCCGGTCCGCCCGGACGATGACTTCTCCACGGATCTTGCCGAGCAACCGCATCAAATACTTGTCGCCGATCGGCCGGTGCGTGTTATATTCGACCGCCTTTTTGAGATTGCGGATTGAGATCAAGGGATCGAGCGCGAGGTTGTCGCGGATCACTTGGCGGATATGATATTCCTGTTGAGGTAGTATCTTCATGTGTCGTTCTATGTCGTCTTATTTTTTTGTTTGGTTCGTTGTTTGGATTATAGCTCGCGTCATTTTGCCCTAAAAGCCCTCTGGTTTGTGCCAGTTTCGCGCGATCTCTCAATGGCCCTCACCCGAGGGCATTCCTTTGTCTTGGCTCGAACTGTGCCCGGTGGTGCCCGCTCCGGCAACGCTCGGAAGCCTGAAGTTCGGGAATGGTTCGTACCGTTCGAGCGTGCTAAAATATGTTCTAACGTCGTTCAAGGCCTCCCGCAGACTTGGAATGTCGGCCGCGAAAGGCAGATATTCCTCTTTGTTTGCTTGATTATTTTTAGGTTCTAACGGGATTTTCGTCGAAGGATACCTCACCGCGATAGCCGTATAGAAATCCAGCGGTTTCTTTAGGGAAATGTTGAGTTCCCTGTCTTTCAGGATTAGGTTCGAACCGGACAGCGAAAAGAAGATGTCGCGCTTCTGTTGTGGCGTTCCGTTCTCAAACCACACCCGTGCGGCTGTTGCGAAGTCGAATGAGTTCACTGCCCAGTCGATCCACTCCTCGATCTTCCGGCCCGTGGTCTCCTGATCCTTTTCAAGGCGCTTCTTGTCCGCGAGAAGTTCTGCGCGTTGCGTCTGATATTCCTCCATTGAGAGCAGGTCGCCTTTCACGTTGCCCGGCGACGTGTAGAGCTTGGTAAGGCTCTGAAGGGAAGCAACGGTGTCTTTATAACGATCCTGCTGCGAATGAAGCACGGCATTTTGGCTTTTGATCTGATGGTCCGTATCCTGTGCCAGTTCCTCGAGCGCCCATTCAGAGAAGACTTCCGACAGATTGAACTTATCGAGCGCCTTATCGACCAGCACTTCGAGATGCTCCACCGTAATTGAGCGCTGTGTGCAGTTTGCGTTCTTCCGTTTCGTGCAGTGATAGTAAATGTAGTGCAGTATCTTTGGCTCTTTCATGTCGCTGATCTTCGTTCCGCAGCCCAGGCAAGCGTCCATACCCTCCCCGAGTGCAGATTTCTTTTTGCACTTTGTGCAGATAATCTGATACTTGTCCTCGCCCGTGATTGCCGCGCCGCATTCTCCGCATTCCATCTTCTCTCGGTAAATGAGATTTTTCTTTTTATCCTTCGGCCGCGAATGTCCCTTGCTGCCCAGCTTCCTTTGGATGAGTGCGTGCTCCTCCTCGGTTCTCATCGCACCGTGGCTGCCTTTTCTATACTCAAGTTCGCCCGTGTCGTTATTCGGCCACCAGAACCATCCGCAGTAGAAAGGATTTTTTAGGATCGTGTAGATCTGCGATATGTGGAGGTGCTTTCCTCCCTGCCGTTTTGTCTGTGGAGACGTAAGCCCCCATTTCATCGTCTCCCGCTGAAGCTCGCGCACAGAATCCAGCAGTTTCTCGAGGGCATCCGGTGTATGGGCGTAATCAACCAGAATTCCGATCCCTCGTTCGTTCCGAACCGCTTCAAACCTCCCCGGCACGGGGCGAACATAGGGCAACGCGACGCCAATCTGCTCGAGATCGTATCCGAGCGCCAACATACCGGCAGCTGCGCTCATGCAATTTGATACGTTGAAGTTGCCGCCCAATGGAATCTCCACCTCTATTTCCCCTCTGTACTCCAGGCGAAGCTGAATTCGATCAACGCGAACGTCGAGGGCTGTCCCGACGAGGTCTGCCTCGGTTTTCAGGCTGTAGGTCACGCTCGCTCCGTTCTGCTCCAAAGACCATCGTTCGCCAATCGGATCGTCGATGTTGAAGGCAGCCACAAACCGTTTGGCCGTCTGAGCAGGCAATGCCGTAAACAGCCGGTGCTTCGCCTCAGCATAGAGTTCCATCGTGCGATGATAGTCGAGGTGGTCTTGGGTCAAGTTGGTAAAAACGGCTGCATCGAACTCAACACCATCCGCCCGCTGCTCATGGAGAGCATGACTGCTCACTTCCATCGCCATAGCCTCAACCCCCGCGAGCCGTGCCTCGTGAAGAAGGTTGTAGAGCTCTACCGCGAACGGTGTGGTGTTCGAAAGCTCCCGATCTTCACCAGGAAGCTGCAGCCCCAAAGTGCCTAAATACCCCGCCTTGACACCAAGCGCAGCAAGCATATCCCTTACAAGCCAAGCGGTAGTGGTCTTACCGTTCGTGCCCGTAACGCCGACCACTCGCATGTTCTGTGTGGGGTTCTGAAAAAACGCCCTACACAGACGCCAGATGGCTTCGTTATAGGACAATCCGTCCACTTGGAAGCGAATGGCTGAGATGCCTGCCAACTTCGCCGCCGACACTCCTCGTGGATCGTAAACCATCGTGGCGACGGCCCCTTTTTGCGCTGCGGCAGGGATAAAGCCGATGCTGTCAGAGTTCGTGCCCGGCATACACACGAACAATGCGCCTGGCTCGAGTTTGCGCGAGTCCATCGATATCGATCGGATTTCCGCGTCGCCCTCAAAGTCGGCTGGAACGAGGCCGGCTTTGCCAAGCACGTCGGACAGCTTCA
>CAZASC010000245.1:0-5082 GCA_964487695.1 uncultured Victivallales bacterium | reverse complement strand
CTGCACGAACAGCGCTTCGACAAGGAAATGTCCCCAGCGCGCTTTGTCCAGCGATGATTTCCGAACGAGGTCGAATGCCACCATGAGGATCAAGAACAAATAGAACCCGGGATAGATCTTGAATCCGCGGCGGATCAGAAATCGAACGTAACTAATTCGCCCGAATTTCATCCATTCACGAAAAATCAAACCGGAAATAAGGAAACCGCTCAACACAAAGAAAAGATCGAGGCCCACCCCGCCCATTTGAATTCCGGCATAAAACGTATAAACGATAAGCCTGCGTAAGAACCCAACCGGTAAGGCAAAGATGGCATCCGAAATAAAGAAAGCGCTGTGATGCCAGACGACAAGTAGAATCGCCACGCCTCTTAGAATATCCAATTCGGGCATACGATTCGATGGAACTGTCATCTCGACTGGCCGCCTCTCAACCGTTTCTCACTCCGCCGCGGACATCCTGACCAACCGGCCTGCATGAATTACACTTCAATACCTGTTCCTTATCTCAATGGATTTCAGTCCGCACATGTTGTCCACCCGGATGAACGGCACCGGATCTTCCATAAGTGAAACTGGAGAAATACGGGTATTTCCGGATGAATACAACGTCCGCCAATAATGATACTTGAGAATGAATATACCCAAGGGAGCGTTTTCAATCTTTATCCTGTTCGGTCCGGCAGAAACCCTTACGTCGTTTGTGGAATCGATCAACCAGTTTAATTGATCTGGTTTTGCGGCGAAGATTCTTATGGCATTACCAAACCTAATCCTTTCGTAGTAATCGTCCTTGAGCAACGCCATCTTATCTGCCAGCAAGCCGGAACACACAACATACTGGACATTGTAAAGCATTAGATAATCCTTTAACTTTGCAGAATCCAATTCCTCCGTTTTCCGTCCAAAGGAGATTTCAGAACCCACGTTTGCCCATCCATTTATCACCGCTGCGGTATCGGGCAACGGCCCGCTGAGCATTTGGCCGTTAATAAAATACGGCAGAACTGTTGAGAGGGGCCAATTGTCCGAAACGATCCTTCCACGCAATTCCCCCTGCTGTTTGAACCAGGCAACAGTCTGCTGTTCTTCCTCTGTCAAGCCGCGAGCCGGCATGCGACTGGCAAAATCAAAACAATATGCAGTGATTGAAGGAACGAGAATCAGCGCCATGCAGGACAAAGCGACCCGCGCCTTGTGATCCGCACCTTTTACAATCTCAATGAATTGTCGCATTCCCCACCAGGCAGGAATCAGCAGGAAGAGTTTCGCCATGATTACAAAACGATACGGCTGTGTCTCGCGAAGCGGTCCGATATAGGGAAACACGTAACCACAAAGAAGAATTCCCAGTCCAGACAGGAAGAACGTGGCAATCCCCTTGTCATCAGAGCGCCAAGCCCGCCAGGCGCCAAAACCGCCGAAAACAAAGAGAACATGAAAAAGCGCTTTTCTGTCAAAAGGATGTCTGTATGCACGGTCGGAGAAGAAATCCATGAGCATGTATTTCCATCCGCTCTCCAAAGCACCTTTCGCTGTCAACGTCCGTCGAACATCAATGAACTCGATCAGTTTTGATAACCACGGCAGGACGATCAGGAAACCTATGAGGAATGCTGAAAGTGGGAGAAGACATTTCCACTTCACCAGCAAGGCACGCCTTTGAACGATCAATACGACAAGTGAAACTATCATGGCAGGAAAAATCACAAGTTGATGCAACCAGCCGACAGCACCCAGAACAACCCCTGCTCCCACCGCGTAGGCCCATCGGCCTTCCTTACAGGCGGCGAACAGAAGAGCGCAGTACAACAGGCACACGGACCCGGCAAAGATGAAGCCGACATTCCCAAACGTCCAGAAATACGATATCATGCTCCCGAATTGACAGACCACAACTGTAAGTATCAACAACCCGACGGCAAAGATATCATCCCCTACGATCAGCCCCGCAAGCGCAACGACCAGCGGAGGCGCCGCCGCCATAAAAACAATCGAGGCATAGTAAGCTTGATGAACAGATAGTATTGGAAGAATAGACGACACTGTTTCGTATCCCCTCCTGGCGACACTATTCCACAACCCGAAGGGATAACCTGCCATATACGTGATGCTATACCCCCATAATCTGGATTCCTGCCGTAAAAAAGCATCGCCTTCGAGGACATCCGCGAAATGCCAGACTAAATCGCCGGACATCAGCGGATTGTTTTGTTTCACAGAGTCAACAGGAAATTGTCTAAGTACAAGCACCGTGTGCACTGCAAAGAATACAATTGCTATAACCATTGGGCGTAGCAGTCTAAATGATCTATGGTTCTTGAGGTTCATTTAAGTTTGCTTGCTTTCGAGATTCGGCAATCACATCGCATTTCAATAATGGTGTCAACTTAACAACCATTAAGACACGTGTGCTCGCCGAATCTATTATGGACTCACGAGCCGTTCAACCACCATTCATGTCAACATTGCGGGTGTCTTTCACAACGTACAGCGGACGTCCCTTCACCTGCTCGTATATGCGCGCCACATATTCCCCAATTACGCTCAGCGCCACGAGGATCATTCCGCCGACCAAAGCAAACAATACAACCAATGTTGTCCAGCCGCGTACCGTATCGTGAAACACGAGCGCCTGAAGGACAGAATAGACAGCGTAGCCGAAACCAAACGCCGCTGTTGCCAGACCGGCCCATCCGATCAGTTTGATCGGCACGGTGGAAAAGGATATGGCAGCATCCAGCGCCAACCTTGCCATTTTGGAGAAAGGATATTTCGTCTGGCCATGAAGACGCGCAGCCCTGCGATACTCGACCGCAGTCTGCTCGAAGCCCACCCACGCGAACATCCCGCGCAGGAAGCGATGCACTTCTCCCATACGAAGAACCACATCCATACAGCGCCGCGAAACCAACCTGAAGTCACCCACATCCTCAGGCAATTGCCTGTGAACCAGGAAGCGCATGACACGATAAAACAACCACGCAGTAAACCTCTTAAACAGGCCCTCCCCTTCGCGGCAAGTCCGCCGCCCGTACACAACATCGTATCCCTCCCTGTATTTCTCAACCATCATCGGAATGACATCGAGCGGATCCTGGAGATCTGCGTCAATGATCACAATCGCATCCCCGCGAGCGAAACTGAATCCGGCCGTGACAGCCGCCTGATGCCCGAAATTCCTGCTCAAAGAAATGACCCGTATATCCGGATCGGAATCTGCCCAATCACATAGCAACCAAAAGGAATTGTCTGTCGAACCATCATCCACAAGCACTACTTCGAGACCATACGCAAGCGAAGTTTTCCATTCTGTTAGCGCGTTGCGAAGATATGGTAGTGTCTCGCCTTCGTTGTAAACGGGGATGACGAGACTGACGAGATTTGGCATAGCGTTATGAGACCTGCGATTGCCAGGAGGGCCACCTTGTTTCAATTCATTCATTGCATCATCACCTCTTTGTACATTCCTGTAATCTCCTTGACCACCGCATCCTTCGAAAACATATCGAGGACCCTTTGCCGTGCCACTTGTCCTCTCTGTAGTGTCATTTCCGCGGCGCCACAGAGCAACAACGCCCCCGTCAACTCTCCCTCCGACGCCATATCCACACACGCTCCAGCCTGGCCTGAAATCCATTCGAGCACCGGATGACGGTTGACAATCACAGGAAGCCCCGACGCCATGGCCTCGATCAGGGCGATCGGCATCATCTCAAACAGCGAAGGCAAAACAAACACATCCATTGCGCGGTAGAATTCCGGCATACTGTCACGTTGCAGATCCAGCGCGATTCTCACGCGTCCAGGGATGAGTTCGTTTGCCAACCGGATGAGTTCGCCGGATTCGTCTGTCCGGGCGCCCGCAATAAGCAGGAAAGGTTGAAGGCCGGAACTTGAAACCATGGAAAACTCCCTGATCAAGTGGTCAATGCGCTTGTGTGTCTGTTTGACTGCAGCCACAGTGCCAACCACAAAGGCGTCCACTGGCAAGCCCATTCGCGCACGTATTGCCGCCTTCTCATGCGAATCCTTAACAGGCCTGAATACGTCTGCATCCACAAAATTTGGGATTGAGAACCAGTGGCGATGAAAACCTGAAACCTGAAACTTGAAACCTGAAGAAGAATCGTCGTTTCGATTTTCGATCGTCTTTTCATTTGAAACCTGAGTAGTGAAAATTAAATGTTGAGTTTTCCCTGTCCTTTCCCTCTTCTGATCCGTGTCGTTTAATGTCCGCATTGTGCTGGTATCTGCCGTTTGATTTTCAGGGCTCCGGTTTTCCATTTCGACGTTCAGTTTACTCACCGCCTGCTCAAGATGCCATGGCGCGAGATGTTGTACATAGTCAAACTGGCTCAGAAACACGGCGGATTCCTCCGTGCCGTGGGCTAGAATTTCCCTGGTTTTCAACATACCCAGTCGCCTGCATTCGCGACACCAGAAAGCGAGCATCGGATCCTGAACGTGCATGATGTCAAATTGTTCTCTCCGCAGAATTGGCCATAAATGCAACCAGAATGACAACTGTTCCCATCCGTAAGGATTTTTCAAGCCCCAGCGCCACAGGAATCCTGGTGCGATACGGGTCAGAATTCCGGCAATCCTGTCATTGCGTTTCAGACACCTGATGACAACTATTTTCAGTTGTCTGGTTGCCGGTTGCCGGGTTGTCGAGCTGCCCGACGCTGAAGTAATGGAACCCGGCAACTGCGCCCCCGCGAAGAGTGTTGCATCAACATCCAACCCCACTAGAGCATATGCCAAATCCCTTGCCCAAGTTTCAATCCCCCTTGCAACATGTCCGAGCCCGGAACTGGCTATAGCAACTTTCACTCCGATTTGCCCACCACTACCACAAGCGAAAGTCCGCTCCACGGAAGCACACGGTCAATGATCCGCAAAAAAGGTGTCATGGCATTGAAAATCTTCAGCTTAAACTTGCCCAGCGTCTTGCCCTTGAAAACCATACCATTCAAGAACCAGCCGAAGACACCGATCTTATTCATGGTGAATGCTTCCTGAACTTCAAATCCCGCCGCATTGAGTTTCACGACGAAGGCGTCGTCGCCGCCGGCGCTC
>CAZASC010000244.1:0-5086 GCA_964487695.1 uncultured Victivallales bacterium | reverse complement strand
AGAGGATGCGCCGCTGCGGGCTGAGAATGAGGCCGAGCAAGAGCGCGACGAGGAAAAACACGGTGGAATGTTTATTCTCGATGCCCAGGCCCGCCAGCAGACCGAAGAGTAGCCAGGCTCGTGGAGTGGCCGAACCCTCGGCAATGCGAAGGACGACAAAAAGAGCTCCCATCCAGAAGCAGGGCTCGAAGGCGTTCATGGAGAGATAGTTGGATATGCCAAGAAATACCGGGGCGGCGAGAACAGCAGTCATGGCGAGGATTTGCGCCGCGGGACGGCCCCCGAGTTGCCACGCGAGCAGACCGGTGAGGCCAACGGTTATGCCGCCGGCGAGGAAGCTGAAGATGCGAACCCCTGTGGGCGAAAGGCCGAAGAGAGCTTCTGCGACTCGTGCCTGCAGAGCGACCAGCGGGGGTTGGTCGACGTATCCCCAGTCCAAATGATGGCCGCAGACGAGGAAGTAGAGATCGTCGCGAAAAAAACCATAGCCGAGGTGGGTGCCCCAAAGCGAGCTCAAAAAGTGAGCGAGGAAGGTAATTGCGGCAAAGAGGGCTGCGATCCATAGAGCGGTACGCAGCGCCATCCGCGTAGGGGCGGGCAAAGAGGTTTGCGGCAAGACTCTGGCTCCTGGGGATCGCTCTGATTCATTCTACGTTGGAGGTGTGAGAGGAGTTCCTTCATGGGCTGAAAGCAGGCGATTGGAGAGCCGGGCTTGTTCCTTCCCACCTTCATGCACGAAACGCGGGAGGGGTGGCATGAGAAACTGCGAGACTCTCGTTTACCGCGATGTGAAAACCTGCATCTCACCACAAGTATGTTGGTTGAAACCAGATCGCGGATGGGAAGGCTCGTCCTTTGGACCGGGTTGTGCATCTTGACCGGCTGCGGCAGACCAGCAATACCGCAGCAATCCCGGCAACAGCAATCCACGCAGCCGGAGGTGAAGCCGGCCCCGCCCACGCCGATTGCGGAGCAGAAAGAAGAATTGGGCAAGCCGTCGTGGGATCCGGAGTGGGACGCGATGGTGGAAAAGGCGTTGCCGCAGGATTTGTTGTCTAACAATGTGTCACGGGCTGTGAAGCCGTTCTGTCCGCGTTTCAATAAACTGACAGATGTGGACAAACGCGCTTACTGGGCCTATTTCTTTCAGGCGCTTGCCGGCGCGGAGGCGGGCCTGGAGCCAACCATAGATGTGCGTCATACCCAGCCGGAAGTTGCGGTGAAAGATGCAGTGACCAAGCGGGCAGTGCGAAGCGAAGGATTGCTGCAACTCACATATATGGATGCGGATCGCTATGGATGCGATTTCGATTGGGACAAGGATAAGCAGTTACCCGAGAAGGATCTGGCGAAGACCATACTGCAACCTCGCAACAACCTGATCTGCGGAATCAAGATAATCGAAAATCAACTCATTGACAAACGAAGACCGCTGGCGAGCCGGTCGAGTTATTGGTCTACGCTACGACCGGAACCATCAGCTATAAGGTGTTTGTCAAGCAGATGACGAATGTGCCTGCTGTTTGCCGCGTGGCTCCGCTAAAGGAGGCGAAGAGCACGAAGGGCGGTGGCGCGGTTGGATCAGCAGTCGCGGGTACGACGGCGGCTGGGGTGAACTAAGCGGTTGAAACACACTCCGCATTCTTTCACCCGCAACCGCGCAGTTTACGAGTGTCTGTCGAATACTGCGTGCTACTTGGTGCTGTCGCGCGCTGTTCTGACAAAGTCGTGCGACGCTTGAATGTGAGCAGCTTGAGAGACCAGGAGCTGGCGCACGGGAAGCGGAAGTTCCTTATCGAGCGCCTCCTTGTAAGCCGCCTTAGCCTCACCTTCACCCTGCTCGGCTGTCACAAGGAGCGTATGATCTCCGCCGCCGAGCTTTGACTTGAGATCAGCCCATGCGCGATGAAGGGCGCCACTTGTTGTGCCGCTTTCTTTGATATCGTGAACTCCCTCTTGATGAAGGATGGTTTCGAGTTCGCCGCGGAATTCTGCGCGCTTCAACGATTCCGCCTGAAAGTAATGCTTGAGTGTTGCGTCCTTCAAATCATCGCCGATTCTCTGGAATCCTTCCTGACCGTCGATCAAGGATTGGATAACCGAGCGCAAGGTATCTTCAACTTCGTGAAGCGTGTTGGATGTGTTAGGCATTTTTGTTCCTCTCCGATGGGGGGTGTGGAAACGAAAGTTATGAAGCAGCAAAGGACAAGTACCGGCAGGGTCCGGCGACTGTCATTGCGATTCTCCTTCGTCGCCGGCAAGGTGAGGGAAATTGGGAAAACCCGACGCCCCTGCCGTATTGTTGAACGCGCGGCCGACTTTCCGGACCAATGCATCTCAGGTCTTATAGAAGCACCGCTGCTGTTTGCGGTTGCTTCGTAAGAGGCCATACGAGTAACGGAGGCAACCACAAACAGGTCACCCAGCCAAAGCGTGGCTGGATGACCTTTGTCGCTAAGTGCTCGATTGCAAATGTGAGTAATCACAGGTCGTAATACCCGCTAACTTCCTGCTCAGGAGTTAGCCGTGGAGTGCTTCTTCGGATTCACTTCAATTTCATTCACAACCTGCTGTACGTTCGGTACCTGCTTGGCCAAGCTCTCTGCCTCTCTCTTTTGCGCGACCGTCCTCACTGATCCTTTCAGAACCAGCGTGCCGTTCTTCGCCTTAAAGTGGATGGTCTGGTCGTCGAGGTTCTTGTTTGCCTTGATGGATGCTTTGAAATTATGCTCTATGGCACTATCGAGGTTGGACGAGACCGCGCTGGCCTGGCTTTGATCCCCGACCGGGCGAACGCCGATCTGGTCCGCGATGGTGTAATCGGGCGCAGCCTGCTTTGCAAGGTTTTCGGCCCGTAACTTCTGGTCGTCTGAAGTTACGTCTCCGGTGAGTGTAATAACTCCTTTGTCGCGGTCCTGCGAAACGCTGACACTAGTCAGGTTGTTGGAGTTAAGCGAGCTTGTGATCGCGGATTTCTCGTCGGGGTGGGCGGACTCATTGTGGCAGCCCGCGACGGCCAGCGCGCCCAGAAGCATGGCCGCCGAGCCGAAGAGGAGGTAACGACGCGAACCGATGTAACTCATTTTCATGATCTCCATGTCGTGCGTGAATTGACGTGCGCGTACTTCGTATCGGTAACTGGGATGCGAGCGATGCATATGCGGTTGTTCCCGCAGCATCGGTGTTGTCTCTCCTTACAGGTTCTGCAGGAGCTATTGCGCAGATTCAATGGGATAAGAGCACGCGACACCGCGTTCTATTCGAGAAGCTATTTCGAGAGGCTGAGTTAACGGTTTGCGAATGTTCAGGTGAACATTCGCGATTGTCCGGTGGCTTCAAGAATGCTCATCCACAGGTCGCCATGGGGATCTACGGTGTTTCGTTGCCGAATGGCCAAGGCCATAGGGACATGCACGAATCGTCCGCGCCAGCGTCCGATGACCGTCTCGGTTCGGCCGGAGATTGCGGCATGGACCGCGTTGTGGGCCAGTCGGACGCAATAAACGCTGTCATAGGGATTGGCGGGCACGCTGCGGATCTGATAACTGGGGTCAATGTATTTGAGGTTCAGCTCCGTGCCGATGGACTTGAAGTGGGCGACGATGCGGTCGCGCAGCCAGGGACCAACGTCGGTGAGACGCTTGTTTCCGGATGCATCGGTCTTTCCTGAGAGATCGGGAACGCCGGTGTCGAGTAGTTCCTGTCCCGCGCCTTCAGCGAGGACGATGACAGCATGGCCTCGTTTTTCCAAACGTTTTTTGAGGACGGCGAGCAGGCCGATTTCGCCCTCCAGCTGAAAGGGCACCTCGGGGATGAGGACGAAGTTCACGTCACTCATGGCCAGCGATGCGTAACAGGCGATGAATCCGGAGTGACGGCCCATGAGTTTGACCAAACCGACGCCGTTGGGCGCGCCGGTGGCTTCAACGTGCGCGGCGCGGATGGACTTGGTGGCTTCAGAGAATGCGGTTTGAAAGCCGAAGCTCTGGTCGATGAACATGATGTCGTTGTCGATGGTCTTGGGAATGCTGATCACCGCGATACGACTGCCACGAGCGGCAATCTCTCGGACGATCTTCATGGCGGCGCGGATGGTACCGTCGCCGCCGATGACGAAAAGCAGGTTGATCCCCATGCTGTCGAGACAGTCGACGACGACGGCCGGGGACTGCTCTCCGCGCGAAGAGCCGAGGATGGTTCCGCCGTGTTCATTGATGTCTGAGACGACATCCGTGGTCAGCTCGATGACCGAACGGCGAGTACCCGGCACGAAGCCCTGGAACCCGTTGCAGAAGCCGAAAACCCGCTCGATGCCGTATCGCAGAAGGAGTTCGAGTGTAAGCTCGCGGATGACGTCGTTGAGGCCGGGGCACAATCCGCCGCAGGTGACGATGCCGGAGCGAGTCTTGGAAGGATCGAAGAAGATTTTGCGGCGAGGCCCGGCGGGCTCAAATCCCGGCAGATCCGCGGGGAGGCAATTTCGCGCTACAGCGGCCGAGAGTGTGTCGTCGAAGAGGACGCGGTCGGTTTCCTCGACGTAGTGCTCGGACTGCGCGCGCTGGTTTAGTAACTCGCCGAGTGGAGAGTCGATGAGCGGAGCGCCGAGAATGTTGACGACCAGGTCCTGGGAATCGATCATTGTCGGCTCCTAAGAAGAGGTTGCTATGCGAGATCAGGTTGTGATGCAGGAATTCGACGGTGAGGCTGGGGTAAGTATAGCCGGAGTTTGGATTGCAGGCGTCGGGTTATGCGGACGGGTCAGTACCGACAGATGCGGTGTGGAAATGGGTGTAAATGATTTCGGCGGTTTTGCGGGGAACGACTGCGGCTAAGGATTCGGCGGTGGCTTGTTGTACGTCGCGGAGGCTGCCGAAGTGGGAGAGCAGGCGTTGGCGGGTTTGCTGGCCTACACCGGGGATGTTGAGTAGCTCGCTGTCTCTATCCCGCATGGCCCGGCGCTGCCTGTGATAGCCAACGGCGAAACGGTGACTCTCGTCGCGAATAAGCTGGATGAGATGCAGGACGGGAGAACGGCGGTCGAGGACGATGGGCTCGTCTTCGTTGCCGTAGAGGTAGATGACTTCTT
>CAZASC010000243.1:0-5097 GCA_964487695.1 uncultured Victivallales bacterium | reverse complement strand
TGTCATCTGCGCCACAATCTTTCGGGCGCGCGCGTCACAATCCTTCTTAGGGAGTAAGGTTCGTTCACTGGCACATCCCGTGGCCAGCGACATTATCACACTGAGACAACAAACTGCGGTCATCGCAGTGCTTTTTATTTGGTTATTCATGGGTGTACTATTGATTCACTCGGTCCGCTTTAATTTCCCGAGGAACATCGGAACGCCTTTGCCCGTAAAGATGTTTACAAAGCCATCGCTACTTTAATGTGCCTTATGCTTGCCGGCTTCAGTTGGTCTTCGCCAGATAGTTGGCACTCCATGCTCTGTTGGGCAAAATATCCATTTCCAATTCCAAAGTTCCGCCGGCCATGATTTCGTCATGGGTGATCCACGGCCGCTCCAATGATTTGCCGTTGAGTCTGGCGGTTTTGATATAAATGTTTTGATTGGAAACATTGTGCGCAATGACAGTAAACGTGCTTCCTTTGGAATATCTCGGATCCAGTTGGATGGTCGCTTTTTCGACTAAAGGACAGCCGATCACGTAGATGCCATTCGCCGGATTCACTGGATAGAGCCCAATCGCGCTGAAGACATACCAAGCCGAGATTTGCCCACAGTCATCATTCCCGTCCAAGCCTTCCGGCGTGTTGTCATATTGCGTGAGCATGATCTCGTGGACGCGTTGCGCAGTCTTGTCTTGCGCGCCGGCAAGGGCGTAAAGGTATGCCACATGATGACACGGCTCATTACCATGGGCGTACTGGCCAATAAGGCCCGTCACATCACTTCTCCAATGATTCATGTCGGAATCCTCATTGAAAAGCTGATCCAACCTGCGGACAAATGCTTGATTTCCCCCATACAGGTTGATCATGGCCGGCACATCTTGCATCACCGCAAACATGTATTGCCACGCGTTGGCCTCGGTGTAATCACCCGTTGCCAGATCGTTGTGATCGATTTCCTTGGGATCAAAGGGTTCACGGAAGGAGCCATCAGCGTTCTTGGAACGGAAGAACTGTGTCTTCGGATCCCATAAATTCGTATAGCCATTGGATCGCGCGAAGAACCGCTCAGCGTCTTTGGTTTTACCCAATGCCTTCGCCATCTGGCCAATGCACCAGTCGTCGTAGCCAAACTCCAAGGTCATCGAGGTGGCGGCCGTCTTGCCATCCACCCACGGCACATAGCCGAGCTGTTGATATTCATCCTGCCGATTACGGCCAGCCGTGGCCGTGTCAAACATGGCTTTGTAGGCCAGCTCCGCATCAAAACCCCGGAAACCTTTCCGGTAGGCGTCCAGAATAATCGGCACCGAATGATAACCTATCATGCACGAAGTTTCACAACTCGCCAGCGGCCACATCGGCAACGCGTGATCCGGTGATTCCTGATAAAAGGCGAGCATGCTTTGGACGAAATCATTGACTCTCTCCGGCTGCAACAAAGTCATCAATGGGGCCTCGGCCCGGAAAATGTCCCACATCGAAAAAGTGCAGTAATATTGGAATCCATTGTGTGAATGAAGCTGCTTGTCCGGACCGGGAAACGAGTCATCAGCATTGTTATACAACGTGGGTGCCGACATCGTGTGATACAATGCTGAATAAAACGTCTGCCGGATGTTCGGATTGGAGGATTCGATACGAATCCTCGAGAGGCTATCGTTCCAGGCAGAGCTAGCGGCAGCGCAAACGGAGTCAAAATCCCAAGCCGGAATTTCCGCCTGCAAATTGCTTTTTGCCTCATCAATGCTGGTTGGGGAGAGGCCCACCCGCAGGCAAACTTGCTCTCCCGCCGAGGTCTTATAGTCCAAGTGTCCCCGAACATTCGTGCCGTTGGCCTTGGCTTGGCCTGTTGGCAGGGGTTTTCCCTCCGCTTCAAGTCCAAAACCTTCAAAAGGTTGCGAGCTAGCGATAACAAAATAGACTGTTTTATCCTTGGCCCAGCCGGTGCTTCGACGGTGACCAGTGAGGAGCGTATCGCTTTCGACGTTCAAAGAAGCCTCAGTGCATTCGCTGCCAATCCCGTGCACGAGATCAATAAGTATATGGCTTTGCTCCGACGCGGGAAACGTGTAACGGTGCAGTCCCGCGTGCGCCGTCGCTGTCAATTCCGCAAGGATGTCATAAGTTGCGAGCCTTACGCGATAATAGCCTGGGCGGGCTACTTCCTGCGCGTGAGAGAACTTCGATTTAAAACGCCCAGTGTCCAATGGTTTATAACTGCCGGAAACACCCAAACCGCCGGTGCAGGGAAGGATCAGCAGGTCGCCCAAATCTGGGCAGCCGGTTCCGGACAAGTGCGTGTGACTGAATCCAAACAGGGTGGAATCAGAATAATGATAGCCTGAGCATCCGTCCCACGTGTCAATCGTCCAAGGCATGGTTTGCAGGCGCGTATCGGGGCTAAGTTGAACAAAACCAAAAGGGACTGTGGCGCCGGGATAAGTATGCCCATGGCCGCTCGTCCCAACCAGCGGCATAGCTTCCTCGACCGGCGAAACCGCCCAAGACTGATTCGCCATAACGCAAGTTATCCACGCAAACACAACTCGCCGCAAACAATTGCTATTAATTAATGAAACCATAATATTGTAAATTCTCGGCACGGCTATTCGGTTGCCAATCGCACCTTTGTCACGACGCTTGTATTCTCAAGCAAACAGATATGATAAAGTTTTCCGATTACCAGCTATTATCGAGCGGTGACCAGGAAATTGTCATTAGATACTTTGCATCAACCAATGCAGGTCCCGATATCGCCTGTCCGCTGCTTGGGGTCCAACCGGCACTGGGCAGGCCGAGATATCTCCACTTATGCAGCTCCGCATGCCCATCGGCAAACGATTGACCGCTGGAGCCTCCGTGATAGGAAGCGGGCCAGTCACGAATCCAGATACTTCCTCCGGTAATGTCTTGATCAACCACGTGAAACATTGCGTCATTTATGGTCAGTTGATACTCGTCAATGGTTACAAACTTCCCGGACGGCTTGCTTATGGCGGTGGTTTTATACCAGGCTTGAGCTATGGTTGTATCGATTGCATTGCCGCCCATGTGATTGTTCATAGAAATGCCCCGGAGCATATTCATCGTGTTGCCAGGGCACTTATACAGATTCACTGATTTTGTATAATCGAACAGCGCCCCATAGATAATGAGATTGGCATTCGTCATATCCGCCGGACGGGCCTGAAAATCTCCCCAAGCCCAGATATTGGTTCCGGACACTGGAAAGCTGGTCGGATTAGGCATGCTGCCATAATTATAAACAAGCTTGTCGTTATTATCGCTGGCATACATGAGCCATGCCAGTGCAAATTGTTTGCTATTGCTCATGCACTGGATGCCTTGAGCTTTTAGCTTCGCCCTGTTCAATGCCGGTAATAGCAAGGCCGCCAGAATCGCGATAATTGCGATCACAACCAAGAGTTCGTTGAGGGTAAAGCCCAGTTGTCGAAACCGAACGGAGTTACATTCAGATGAGGGTCTTTTCATATTACACAATTCAAAAAGTCTTTTAGTGAGGAGCGACCGGGAATCTCGCCCGGCCGCTCGGTTTAAACTTAACAATGCGGCAACCGCTATTGACTGACAACTCGATAAAACATGTTTCCAGTTGTGCCGGCAAATGGAATGACGAGGGGACTGTTCGTGGCGACAGGAACCCAGACCGTATTGGTCCCTTGCAATGCGGGGCTGGCCAGTAACACCCCATTTGTCCAATTCAGAGTCATCTGGCCCGCCGCCATGCTCCACCCAAATCCCGGCACCAGCGACACGACCAGAACTGCAGTGCTGCTCACCATGCCGCCAGAGTTTGCGACGGTTACTTGGTAGGTGCCGGCATCGGACAAAGCGACATTCGACACAGTCAAGACATTGCTGGTGGCTCCCGCGATGTTGCCGCCGTCCGACAAATTGACGTAACTGCCGCTGACAAGTTTTTGCCATTGATAATTTAAAGCGGGCCCAGTCGCAACGGCGGTCAGCGCTACGGTTTGTCCGGCCATCGCAGGTGCCGTTGATACCTTCACGGATTGGATGGTGGGCGCATTCGTAAACCTCATGATGCCAGCAATATCCGTCAAAGTTACGGGATAATCGAAGATCTGGACGTCGAACAACTTGACCTGTCCATAGTTGCCGTAGCTTGTGTTTTGTTGCCTGGCACCAAATAGCAGGTGGTTGGTCGGGGAATCAGCCATGGGCGAAAAATCGTTGGTTCTGATCCCTGCCAGAACGCCATCCAGGTAAATGGCGTAAGTTCCGGCGACACCATCCTTTACCGCTGCCAGGTGGTGCCACTGGGTGGTATCGGCTATTGCGGTTGCAATCACGTAAGAAAGTCCACCGACTGTGAGGACTGCCTGATTGGTGCTCAGTGAATATCTGCGCAGTTCAAAACCACCATCAAAGGCTTCACCACATTTTGAAACAAACGTACCCCACTGTGCCGCCGGCCATCCCTTAATCCACACGGTGACACTAAAGCTATTGGTGATGAGCTCGTCAAATGTTGCCACATAGCTCGAGTCCGCCTCGGCTGTATTGGTGACCAACACCGCTGCGGAACCCGCTGTAAGATCCAGTGAAGCTCCGGAGAAATTGGGCGGCACATCACTCGACCAAGCCTGACTTCCGTCGCCGTACCACGTTCCATCATGAATGCCCGCAGGCGCGAAGCCGGAAGAATCCGTCAGGTTTGCTGGTCCAGAAAGCCAATGGCCGATGATGCTGGGAGGTTGAGTGCCAAGGACGCTCAAGCTGGCCGAACTATTGGTGGAACCAGCCGAGTTGGATACAATGACACGATAGCTGCCCGCATCCGCGACATTAGCGCTGGCAAACGTCAGGATGTTGCTGGTGGTTCCGATGATATCGCCCCCATCGGAAATATTCACATAATTCCCAGAGACGAGTTTTTGCCACTGATATGATAACTGCCCTCCCGCGCCAAGCACGCTGAGATGGTAGCTGTCGCCCACGACGACCGCATTATTGGTGGGCAAGGTCACCAAGAGGTTGGGAGAGGCTGGAGTACCAACGTTTTCCAAGGTCAAGGCATTTATTAGAGCGTTATTAATGGTCGCGGGCATATAGAGGGATA
>CAZASC010000242.1:1871-5147 GCA_964487695.1 uncultured Victivallales bacterium | reverse complement strand
GCCCTCTACATCTTCGAGGAGTTTCTTGCCTGTCGTGTTATCGATTTCTTTGAGCTCAGCAATTACCTGCTTAATATCCAGACCATCCATAAACGAACTACACAGATCTTTTGCAGCTTCCAGTACCTGTACAATCTCCACAGCGCTACCCCCTTCGTACGGTTTAGACTCATGGAACGTTGTATGTACAAAATGTCCTGCTTTGCCGCCTATTGCTTGCTCTCGATACTTTCCCCGAAAGCCTGCCTCCTGGGTCTAAATCTGTCTCTCGCAGTTCAATTGATGCTCATGCCCGACTTTCACGACGGATATCAGTCCACATGCAACCGGGCAAGATACCTCGGCATTTCATACGCCCACATGTCGCAGAACTTCAGCGTCCGGGAAACAATGTTGACACTTTTGTCTGCGACGAATTCCTTCCGTGGTAGAATTTATTCAGACAGCGATGTCCGGCTTTATCTAGATGCGCGCGCACTCGTGGCTTTGCGCGGGACGTTGTTCAGATCGCCAGCATACAGCTGTTTGAAGCCGCCTGAACCTCCTAGTTCAGGCCCCGCGCTCCTCTCCACCGCGTTGCAATTGGACGCGCTGATTCGTAGAACGAGGAAGAGATCCTGACGCGCAGTTGGATACCGAAGCCGACCGTTTATCTTGAGCGCAGCACTACAACTGCAGTAAGACACGCGAGACGAGTGGTACGAGCAGCAGTTAGTCGTGAATCAAGCGTGCTACTCCACATGTTTTGCTAGGCCGACTCCGAAAAGCCTACCTCCATCCCAGAAACAGCATTGTGTTTAGAGCTTCACGCTCGTCCAATAACAGATCCTTCACTTGAAGTATGCGAAACAAGCGCACTCCTAAACTGGACGAACAGGCCAGTTTAGGAGTGCGCAACTCTCATTTGTGCTAGGTCGGCTGCACGATGTATCGCATGCACACAAGGTGCTCCTCTATTTTTGTAACGACTTGTGCATCCGTTTCAACCCATCAATTTCGTCACAAACTTCTGAGGCATCGCAGTTCTTACAATCCATCGTGATGTTTTCAAACATTTTGTTCAAGGCCATCGCAATCTTGGAGCAAGTCTCCGCCATTGGCCTTAACTGCTTGATAAGCGTCTCTTCGGTGAAAAATACAACTTCCGCGCTTTTTACAAACGGGAGTTCCTTGTAATCCCTGATCAGTTCATTCCCCAGTGTTTGGAGGTCGAATCCTTTTGTGAAAGCCTTATTGCTGATACGGCTCCATTCCCGATTTCTCTGGGGAAAGCCGCGCAGCATATATCCTTCGAGCTTCAGCCTGAACCGCACTATGTCCATTTGCTCAAAGTAATAATAGGCTTCCTCGTCCTTAAAGCTGTCGCAACCCAAAAGCACGATCTTCCCGAAGGCCGCGCTCTTTGTGTTTGCGTTGGAACCAATTTCTGGGATATTGGTTCCATACAGCGATATTCTTCCGTCCTGGACGGTTGACAGATCACCCGTATAAAGAATAAACGCAAACGATTCGCTTCTGGGGTTTCCCAGCTCCACAGCAGTGTCCTGCTGCAGTACCAGTTCCTCCCGTTCCAGTCGGGGCCATTTCTGTTTCTTGTCAAACTGGAAAGCCCTGTGTGGAACGTTGCTCCCTGCGTCCAAAACCGCCCGAAGCTCTTCTATATACCGATCAAATAGATTCATCTTCTGATCACTTCCTAAAGAAGTCTGTTAATTAGCTGCTGTTGCTTCCAGTTCTTTAGCTGCGGCTAGTTTCTGCTCTCTGTAGCGGTAAAATTTTTCATCAAGAGAATACCAATACGCCACAAAAGTGATCGCAAAAACAAAACCCTTTACGATGTTCGTTAGCAAATTCTTTAGCATAGCTATCCCTCCTTGATTTTTACTACTGAATGCTTTATTTGCTTTTCCGTCGCGCATACTCTGCCGCGCCCACAGCGCCCATAAGTTGCGGATCGACTGGGAGCGACACAATTTTCAAATTAAACATCTTTTCGAGACAGTCGATCAGCCCCCGGTTTTTGGCGCATCCGCCGGTGACTGTGATGTCTGGACGAATACCAGCACCGCGCAGCAATGAATACGCGCGCCGTGCAACGGATTTCTCGATGCCCAGGGCAATGTCAGCAGCATTCTTTTTCTTGGCGATCATGCTGATAACTTCCGTTTCCGCAAACACGCTGCACTGCGAGGAAATAGGAACCTCCTCCTTCGCATCGATGGAAAGGAGGGAGAAATCTGCAATTGACATTTCGAATGCTCGCGCCATGGCGTCGAAGAAACGCCCCGTTCCCGCAGCACACTTGTCATTCATGACAAAATTCAAAACTGATCCGTCGGTATCGACGCTGATCCCTTTTAAATCCTGTCCGCCAAAATCCATAATTGTTTTGACGTTCGGGGCTACAGCATGGACACCCATTGCGTGACAACTGATTTCTGATATGTTCTCATTCGCAAAGGTAATATTTTGCCGTCCGTAGCCCGTTCCCACCAGGTACTTGAGATCACTGATTTTGGCTATTCCATTGCCAGTGTTCGCGATCGCCTCTTGGATTGTGGCCTGTGCCGTTTCCTCGGGGTCAAGCTTGCTCACTAGAATGGAACAACTAACTACTTTTCCATTCTCATCCATTATGACTGCTTTGCCATAGGTAGATCCGACATCGCAGCCACCATAATAGTTGCTTCCCATAAATCCCCTTCTAATACGTAGATCACTCTAATTCAAAAACTTCGTCAAAATATTTTGCAAATGCTGCACTGTTTCATCATCGGGAATGCCCAGAATGGAATTCCCTTGAATATCTGCAGTACGAATTGCCTCATCTTCCAATAAGCAACCGAGCAGGCTTAACGGCTCGATATCGCTATTCTTGATATCGGACTCTGATTTCAGGCGATTGAACAACAGCCCCGCCTTGTCGAACATCATGGCTTTTTGAGCCACTTTATGCACAGTTTTTACAACGCCGATGCCCTTTTGGCTGGCATCCGAGACCATCAACAGATGCGTAACGCGTTCCATGACCCGCCTGTTAATCTGCTCGATACCCGCTTCACCATCAATAACGATGTAATCAAAGTTCGGTTCCAAGTCTGCGATGATGTTCTTCAGATATTCATTGATTTTGCAGTAACAGCCTTTGCCCTCAGGACGACCGATGGCGAGGAAGGCAAAACCGTTCTCCTCCACCATCGCGTCCAGAACTTCGTAATTGATCCGTTGCAGCAAGGCTGCTTTTGCCTCTTTTTCACCGCTCTTGGCTGTGGCAAT
>CAZASC010000242.1:0-1861 GCA_964487695.1 uncultured Victivallales bacterium | reverse complement strand
ATTTCTGACGTCATCCAGGGTCTTCGTGACATTGAGTCCCAGTGCCATCGAAAATCCGACGGCCGGATCGCCATCAATCGCTAGGATCTTCTTGCCCTTATCCTTGAGCAGTACTTTGATAATCAGGGCGGCGATGCTGGTCTTTCCAACGCCGCCCTTTCCGCTGATTGCTATGATTTTAGCCAGTGTCTTAACCCTTCTCTCAATGTTGCTCGCCGCACTCTACCACTCGTTGTCGTCGTCGAAAACCATCAACTCGGGCTTCAGTGGCGTGGCGTTCAGAATGTTCGTCATGAAATTGTTGATCTGGTTACGGATGCCCTGGTGGGACACCACCCTGACATCTCCCAAATCCTGTCTGACGTCCACCATCTTGATCTTTCTTTTCCTGCACTCGTCGTGAAGCATGCCATTCACCGAGGTGACCGGATGACACCCGGTGTGATCCATCAAAATAAGGAAGTCGGCTTTGTTCAGTTCGTACGCCTTCCATAGATCACCAAAGAAGTTTTCAATGTGGCCGCGCGTATGTTGCGACATCGGCACGTGCGCTGATCGATACGCCATCGTTGTCATCATCGACTCTTCCGAGGAAGTATCAATATATTGATAGCAGCCGAAGACTTCCATGTTGTTGAGGATGCCGACGCCCCAGCACTGCTCCATCCAGTTCCAGAAATTGTTGTAAACTCCCGGAGGCGGGTTCCACAAAATCGCGCGGTACTTCATGTTTTTCGTACCGCATTCGTTCCGCTTCACCATCTCCCGGGTGAGTTCCATCTGTTTTTCCATCTGTTGCACGATCTCTTCACGGCCGGCGTACATAAAGCCCATCATATGGGTAAGGAACATCATGTCGCCAGGAATCGGCGGCTTGTCAAGGGCCTGCATTTCCCAGCGCTCGAGCTCCATCTCCTGCCACTTGTTGTATCTTTCGCAGCAGACTTTGAGCTTGTCCCAATCCATCTTATTGCCGGTATGTTTTTCCAGGAACGCAATCAAGTCGTACATCTGCTTGACGAGAGATTTCTTGCCTGCTTCGCTGTGGAACTGGTATGGCTCATCCACCCGGAAGCTCGGCAGTTTCAGCTTGTCCTCGATCATGCCATAGGCTTGCATGGCGCTATCGCAGGCGCAGTTGCTAAATACACTGCAGGCCATGTTTTCAAAATATTGATTTTCCAGGGCCACGCCAGTGTAAATTCGAGGGTAGGAACAGGTGTCGGACGAAACGCCGATTTTTTCGCACTCATCCAGATAACGGATCGAGCCGCGCTGATCCCCGCCGCGTATCAAAACCGCCAGATTATCGACGTAGAACGGCGTCAGGTCCATCGCGAGAAATATCTCATTGGGAACGCCAAGGAGGGTCGCCACTACGCATTTGCCGGGACTCATCACGAACTGCATCGCATCCTGCTTGCTTAGGGCCGCAACGGAATTTTGGAACTCGTAGTACATGCGCTGCGGTATTCCGCCTCGCCCCTCGTTGGCCTTTCTATCTCGCGCAGTTGTTTTGTATCCCTGCAAAAATACGTCCTTGCCCTTAAGCACTCCGGTCAAATATTCCCGAATGCCAGGATCCAAAAAGTGGAGCGTGAACAGGGTCTTATAGGTCTGCTCCAGCCACTGACGGTATTCGTAAAAATGGTCGGCGATATTCCCCTTGTAAACACGACCCTTTACATCTGTCGTCATCACCTTAAAGATTTCGTGGAACTGTTTAACTTGTTCGGGATACTTGCCCTCTACATCTTCGAGGAGTTTCTTGCCTGTCGTGTTATCGATTTCTTTGAGTTCGGCAAGTACCTGCTTAACATCCAGATCATCCAAAACCGAACTGACCAGCGTTTTTGCAGTC
>CAZASC010000241.1:0-5162 GCA_964487695.1 uncultured Victivallales bacterium | reverse complement strand
CAGAGGAAAGCCGGCTCGACACCTGTTCCCGCAGTGCTGCTATGCGGTCATATAGACCCTGATAATCCTTTTGAGAAGCCATTGATGCGCCCCCTTCATTCAGTCCGCAATCTCATTTGTGGCCCGATCGCGCAAAGGCCCGCCAGCGCTTTCGCGCGCCGCTTTATGACCCGATAACAAAGCCGCCGCGCATTGTTAATAGTGTTCCGTCGGCATTGGTAACATTCACATCCCACGTACCAGGGCCTTTTCCTGGGCCGATGATGGATGCTTGTGAAATAACCATCATGATCAAACTCTCGGACCGGAACAATGTCTTCGCGACCGGAACCGTGTATGGACCATTTGAAAGCATGACAGTCGGTGTTACCTGGAATCCATCGCCGCGCAATTGTACGGCAATGGAGCCCGGTGGTCCTGTGGGCAAATCGCTGAGAGATACAGGTCCCGCTGTATAGATCTGGAACGGTAAGCCAAAGTCCGGCTCAGAAGTAATGTCGTGCTCGATTGGTTTTGCAAGAGAAAGGAACCGCGTGAGTTCGGCAACAAGATTCTGAACCGCCAGTGTAACTCGCGGCGCAAAGAAAGCCGGCGGCCATGGGTTAGCGGGACTTGAAGCCGCTGGAATATTTGAGACCATCGTTAGCAGCTTTTTCACAACCGGCGTGACTGTATTCTTGACGCCGAACTTACCACCATCCTGAATCAGCGACGGTCCTTCGTCTGTAGCAAAGTTGCGAATCCACGAGAATAGATCTTCGAGGAACAAAGATTGTAATTCAGGATGTCCGGGAAATTTTATTTCCGTGGCCTGCCGTTCGGCTGGTCCAATAAAGACCGAATCGAGCGTAAAGCGAACCTCATCCACTGATTCGGCGACGACCAGCAATTGACGCGACAGCAGTACAAGTTGCGTACCAAAGAATGGCTTTTTCGTGTCTAGGCCGAGGAATGGAACATTGTTGATCCAACTCTGCGCGAGCGATGTAACGTAGTCCGAAATGATGCGCTAGTTGGAAAGATCCTGTTCATCTTCGACTGAGTTGACGAAATCCTGATTGGTGAAATTAAGTCCGAGTACATCGCGCAGGTTGCCCAGTGTGCCGCCAATTTTGTCGGGATCGACGACCAGCGGGGCACCACCGAGCGGAGGAAATGTCGAAGGATTATCCGCATCGATCAGCAATAGCTTGAAGTACTGGTTGACGCGCGTAATTCTTGGTCCGCCGATAAATCCGAGTTCGTTGACCAATTCCGTAAATTGGCTTTTCACCACGGCTTTCAAAGCAGTGACATCTTCCTGATCCGCCTCCGGATCGAGCGTATAGAGTCCATCCAACAAGGGCAACGACTGATCAAGCGCTTCTTTGCCGCGTATGTAAACGCTGGCTTGAGCGCCGGTAATTCCGCCCGAAAGATCGGACTGCACAATGTAAGTGCGTGGTGTCCACTTCGACTCGATGTGGCCCTCGACTTCAGTGAGCGAAAACGATTGCGTCAGCGCACCAACGAACCCTTTTGTGTCGCCGGCCTTTACCTTCCAGCCCAGCACATCGCCCAAGGTTTTGCTGACCGTCTGTCCGAGCGAAGACGATCCGGAACCTCCGCCGCTCGATCCACCCGACGGTTTCGCAAGCGGCGACGGCGGATAGCCGACTTCTTCGGTAAGAATCGGATATGCAGACAAGTCTGTAACTGGATTCTTGGCAGCGCTTGCTCCCCTTCTCAGGCCTCTCATGATTTTCGTAGCCATAGTGTCTCCTTACTCTGCGGGCAGAGTTGATACGAGGACGGGTTCGGTGGCGAGACCGTATTCATCTTCTTCGGCATAAACCGTGCTGTTGGGGGGAACCTCGAAACGGCCGCTTTCGTCGGTCATCAATCGACGCGTCTCGCCCGTGGGAAGGAGGACGATAAGCCTGCGGAATCTGAATGGAATATCGTTGTCATCGACAAACTGATGGCTAACGGAAATCTGGTTTTGCTGCGTCTCTCCGACAGTAATGACAGTGACGGGATTGCCCGCACTTAAGTCAACTGAAGCAGGCGTGAACGTCTTTCCTGGATAATTCAGTTGCGCCACGCCGACCATGTCGCGGGGAATCGGAAGGAAACCCTGGGCATCTGTTTGCAATGGCCGACCCTGCAACTCAAAAGGTGAATTTTCCCAACGAATTCCACTGCACTCTTCGCGAACAAAAATCAGGGAGCGGTTCGGATATTTGCCGCAGGGACGGAAGCAGGCATGTAACTCAACGACTCTTTCGCAGCAAATATAGAGATACTGCGGAAATTGTCCGTCGATGATATAGCCGCTCAGGCTGCGCACTTCAAGTTGATAGAGCTGATTGTGTGCCAGCCCCGCAAGCTCCGTGCTGCCCTGCACCGTTGTAGCCGAAAAGGTGCCAGCCTGAAATGCCGGCGTGGATGCTGTTGTGGTTAAGGACGTGGTGCCAGGTGTGAGCGGCGCTGCGGGTGTTTGCATTGCAGTTGCCACCAACTCGACCCCATCCAGGAAAGCTTCGGCATTCTCGACGAAGTCTTCAAAGCTGTTGTCATAGGCGCGAAACTTGACGACACAAGTTTCTTCCAATTCAAACAGCGCAATCGGAAGGCAACAGCAGGTCATCGACTGTTGCTTTGCATCCTCCGGCGGATTCGTTGTCCGTTCTGTTTCGGCTGCTCTCACCCTGGTCAGAATGATTTCACTTGTGTAGCGTGTGCAGCTTATTTCGGTAGTGCTGGCCAGTCTGATCTCGACATTGACAGCCTCATCGACTTTGGCGCCGATCACTTTGCTAAATTCATTCCACAGGAGTGAATAACGCCCTTCGCATTCGCCTGTCTTGACAATACTGAGAGGTTGCGGCGAACTCCACTCGCTAACTCCGGATCTCCTGAATGCCAGCTCCGGCTCTGCTGGATAAAGAGCAGTACCCGTCTCGCCATCGAAGAAATAGAAGCACATCAGCGCGGTTGGTGCCACTTGATTCTCCGTAGTCTCTTTCTTTGCAACTTTCTTTTCGGGCTCAGCCATAAAAACCTCCGAATCCAGTATTGAAAGCCCCACTTCGACCGCCAGTCAGGTGGCGGAACTGCCGACGGTTTCCCGTGTTCCCCGTGCATAAATTTTCTGGCCAAGGTTCTCGGTGCGAATGGAGATCGACGTCTTTCCACTGTGTTCCACTAATTCCTGCCAGCAGCCAGCCAGGGCTTTGCTGGTCTCATGCAAGCTGGGCTGACATTGTTCAATCTCTTGTCGCACGGTACTAGTCCAAGGCTGCCACGTTCGCCTCGCGCTGCCGAGTCTCGCCAACTCTTTCAGTTGTTCGTACGATACAAGCTGCGATGCAAATTGTTCCTCGATGCGATGAAATCCATCGTGGCAAAGCATTAAAGCGTGTCGTGCCAAATCCAGATCCATCGGATGCCCGATAGCTTTTTGAGTCTCGAGCGCGGCTTGCTGCACTTCATGCAATGTCCCGAGGATGTCGAGCACGATGGTTTCTATTCCATCCGCGACAGCCGATTCATCGTTGGGCGGCTTGTCTCCAAGGGTAACTTCGATCACATTCAGCGCATCCTGCAACTGCTGAAGACAAGACGACAGCTCTCGAAATGTCGATTCCAATGCCATGCCTATCTCCTCACCAGCTCGTGATAAAAATTCCGTGTGATCACGCCTGGGCGCGCCAAGCGGCGATTCAATGCGACCCGCGCGGCTCCGATTAAAAAGCGCTCTGGAATAATCCCCGGATCAACACCAGCTGCCATGCGCTTCGCAGATTCTTCGATCATCGTCTGATCCTTTTTCTCAAATCGAATCAGTTCGGACAAACTTTTATCGCCAAGCGATGGGTATGGTTGAAAACACATTGCATCCACCGCCGTTGCACATGCTTTTGGGAACGTCGCAATAACATTCTTTGGAATCGTTCCAGCGTGCGGGTTGGGATAGATTCGCGTCCATGCTCGCGCGTATTGATCCGCCTCCGTCTTGAAACCCATGCGCCGCAACATCTCCGCACTGACCAGCAACCGCAAGTACGGCGTCGGATGCGGTCCGACCGGATTGAATGCAAACACTGCCGCCGGTGCTCGTCCAATTACATCCATCAGCGAACCTACGACTTCCGGGCCACCTAACAAGAGCGCACTCATGTCGGCAAACATTTCGCGGTTCCAGCGAACCCATACCGAGGCGACAAAGCGTCCTACATCCGCTTTCAGTAATCGCATCCCGACCTGCCGCGGAATATCTTTGCTTAGTCCAAGGTCGCTCTGCAAATTGTGACTTACCTCGTGCATCACCGCACCAAGCGTCCACGGATTTACCAGTCGGTGGTAGGGCAATTGCACCAATGGAAATGGGTTGATTTGTTTACCGAGTTTTCGTACTGGAATACCACGGCGTATTGTCGAAGGCGCAAATCCCGTCTTCATGTAACAAAACGGCGGCGGCGCAGGCACCGTTCTTGCAACGCCGAGCCCGGTATATGCGGCCTGATAACAATCCATCGCGATCCGGTCGCAACTCAACAACCACTCCCCATATTTCCCCTGACGCTGACCGAAGAGTTCAAAATAAAAATCCCAGATCTTTTCGATTCCCTGTACCCAGTGATGCGCCTTGTCTTTGCTTGCCACCATTCTTTGCAGCCGTGTCGAAGTTGGTTCCTCGCTGGCTGCCGTAATTGTTTTCTGTACATCCTCCGACATCTTCAACAAGCCGCGACGAAGCCTGGTAATCAATTGATTGACGACTTGTATATGACCTTCGGAAGGTGCGGCCGGTCCTCCGCCAAATTCCTCTCGTTTGAAAGGACGAAGTGCGGCCGCATGACGAGTTACATTGATCGACTGCGAGCGCAGCCACGGCAACAACACCGTCGAAGCCCCGTTGCCTGTTTCAATCCGCGTGCGCCTCGGCCGCTTTGTTCGGCTCGCTGCTTTCGGAATTGTTTGTGAAGGCGTCGCCATTGTCTCTCACCTGAGTGCAGGTTTGTCGTTCACCTAATCCTGTTATCTGAGTGGGCGGCCACAGCAGCCGCAGCAGTTTGAACAACTCGCGCATCCGCATCCCGCTCCGCTCTTACTATGTCGACGGAATGCAGGAGAGCCTACACTGCGCGCCCCGCCGATTCGATGGGAAGTACCAAGTC
>CAZASC010000240.1:0-5164 GCA_964487695.1 uncultured Victivallales bacterium | reverse complement strand
GAATCTCATTCTTTGCGGCGATGGTATCGAAATACCATGAATCTCCTTTATGCAAGAGAGGAATCGGAGAGGGCCAGTTCTCCGCACCGATATAGAGAGTCGTAAGTCCATCTGACTCCGTCACCATACGATGCAGTTGCCGATATTTTTGCACGAACTGCGCTCTGTGTTCCGCATCTTCAGCATCATCACCCGAAGAAATGATATTCTTCGCGTCCGCTCCCAAAATATGCAACAGGGACGGTTCATCCTCCTTCTGAAGAGCGAAGACCAACGCATCGCTGGCTTCAGCAGCAGTTGAGAAGCTCTGCTGTCCTGCCTCAAGTGGGTGTACTGAGGTTCTCTGCGCAATGGTAGCGTGACCTGAGAGCCTGGATTGCCCCGCAACCGATATCGGAACCATAGTGAGAGACATCGCAAGCGCAAATAATGCCCCGGTGGTGACTCTTGACAGATATTTTCCAGAACTATTTCCTTCAAACATATTCATGAATGTCTCCATTTTATTGCTTGCAAATTGTCATTGAGAATCGGGAAGAGTGCTGAGCGGAATTAACTCAATGCTACCGATGTCCGCCGCCGCGTGATCCACCACCACCGTGCGACCCGCCGCCACCCATTGAGCCACCGCCGTTGCGTGATCCGCCCAGAGATCCTCTGCCGACGCTTGACGCGCCGCGGGATGAATAGTCGCGGGCATCACTGCCATGACTTACTCCACTCAGTGCGCCTGAACGCACACCGCTATTGTTGTGTGAATCTGCCGCACCGTAACCGCGCAAGCCGCTATTTCCGCGCGGAAATGAAGACTGCCCACGATAGTTGCCGTGCATATACGCGTTCCGGTTGTAGAAGGTGCTGCTACGGGACATGTATCGTCCGCCACCATACATCAGGCCGCGGTTATGCCAGTCGAACCCCCATCCGTGCCATCCCCATCCGTACCCAAAGAATGGCTCCATACCGAATCCAATACCGAAAGAGAGGTATGGGCCTTGTACTCCCCACCAGGGATAAAATCCGGGCCACAGCCCAACGGGATAGCCGTATACGAATTCGGGATCATAGTCAGGCACGTAAACAACGCTAGGATTCTCCGGTTGAATGGTAACCGTGTTGTCTCCCTGATTTGTCACGCTCTGTTGAGCATTGGAACTCAGATGACCTGCCGCTTCAGCTTTGGCCCGCATGAACTGAATGGCGGTCATGGTATCCGCTTGCTGGTTGTAATTTGTATCTCCCAGTTCCGAGGTCCAAGACAGGTTCTTATCCATATCGGCAAGTACCGACGGAAACTGCGTCAGCGCCTTTACGCTCGGATCCCAGTCCTGCTTGTCCACTTCGGCTCCCAGAGCCGCTCCCGACAGATTGGGATTCTGCTGCATGAACCGCTCTGCTTCAACAATCTGCGTGGGATAGGTAGACGCAGCAAGAATCTGCGCAACCAGCGCGTCTGGGTAGAGTGCGATGGGCGCAACCAATTGCTGCAACTGTTCCGGTGGCAACGGTGCAGAGGGTGGCTGCTGAGCGATTGCAGTCGATACCATGCCTGCTGTAAACGCAAAGCATAGAACGACACTTCTGCCCCTATGTTGTATGGGAAGCTTCATCAAGAAACTCATATTTATGCACCATGAACGCGGGCCTCAACGTCCGCAGGGTTGATGGAATACTGTCTTCAGGCGAGTTTTGCGATTTGCTCGGAATATCCCCGTTGTTGACGCACGGTGTTTATAGTTTCCGATTTGGCTCGCTCGAGATGATTCTCTCTATGATTGAACTACTCGCTGTAATGATCTTCTGCTCTCTTTTGCTCATGCATTGTGAAAAGGGCATAGACATTTATCGATCTATTCATGCAGGTTGTTCTTGTCTTGCGCACTAGGCTCTGCAATTAGCATCAGTGTAGACTGAGATGCAGGTGGCAATGCAGAGGCAGGGATTATCAACACTTCCACCTGAGTGTAATTTGGCAAGCGGTTCGAACAGAGTTGTTAAGTTGTCAGGGCTGCTTTCTGTGCGCATGTACAACGAAGCGCTCAGGTGCGGCGCCAATATAGTAAAAGGGATAGCAGGTCACGAGAGTGAGCGCGGATGTACTTGCAGAAAGTACGATGCTGCCATCGCTCGGTTGAGTGATTTGTATCCAATCCACAACGTACACAGTAGTTCCAGCAGAGGTCTGAAGAAGAATTTCGTCATCGCTGCGAATGTCCTGCAGACCGCGAAAAAATGTATCTCGATGGCCGGCAATTCCGATATTTCCAGATTCGCCAGGGAGTGCAGTACCATCGATGTGGCCCACGCCTTGCCGCAACGTTTGTGAAGTCGTCCCTTGCAATACCACCACAGATAATGCAATTCTCGGAATCTCAATGCGGCCCAGAACATCCCCTTCTTTGACCGGGTTTCTAGTCCCGACGAACGTGTGCATCTCCTCGGCGTGTATTTGCTCGTCCAATGTGTGGCGTGCTTCATTCTGAAAAAGTCTAGCACTGAATAAAGTAACCGCTACATAAGTGAGCGCAAGAACACCTGTGAGCGTGAGAATTCTTTGCGTCCAGCGCACGAACCGTTGGCCGCGCTCTACCAACATTGCTCGCTCAGTAATAACTATCATGACCAACCAATCTCGATGCCGTTGGTGCAAGAGTTGACGGCATAAAGTACCCAGTTCGAGTGCGAACAGTTAAGCGCCCATGTCCGGGAGAGTTGGCCTTCACTTCCACACTCCGATACGCGCCACCTACTTGTGCAGTCGATGGAACATAAGCTAGGGTGTACTGATTGCGTATATCCTGGGCGATCTTATCGCAGATCGATGCAGTCTCGGTCGATGAGGTGGGAAAGAATGCTTCGCCACCGGTTTCTTTCGCAAAACGTTTGAGCACACTGGGGTTTTGATCGCTGTCCTGATCGTCATAAATACCGATGGTATAGATGATTGCATCCGACGCTTTCACAATTGCTGTGATCTGCGTAAGATTGTACTTACTCGCATTGTCACCGCCATCGCTGATTACGATAAGAACTTTCTTATCACATTTGCCTTGCTTGAGATGATCGATAGCTGTTGCAATCGCATCGTAGAGCGCAGTCTCGCCTGCTGTTTGGATCGTTGCAAGAGCACGCTGCAGTTGATCTTGGCGACCTGTGAATGGAGTGGCCGGTGGCAATCCATAAGAAACATGCTCATTGAAATTGACCACAAACATCTGGTCTCGTGGGTTACTCGAACCCGCAAACGATAATGCCGCGGCAATAACATCAGAGCGCTTCGGGCCCATACTTCCGCTGTTGTCGATTACCAAACCTACTGTGACAGGAATATCTTCGTGGCTGAAATGCTCGGTCGTCTGAAGAACACGGTCTTCGTAAATCTGAAAATTCTCCTTTTTTAGACCGGACACTAAAGCATTATGGTGATCGGCAACGGTCGCGCTCAAGATAACTAAATTTGCATTGACTCTTAGTATGTAATCGCTGGATTCACTTTGTGCGGAGGCCATCTTCTGCGAAAAAGCGGGATCAAAAAACGAGAATGACGCAGCAAAAGCCAGGATACACACGAGCGAGCACTTGGACGTCAATGTCATCTGTCAAATCCTTGGCTGTTACTTCGTACTTTGCGATAATTGATCGTACTTCTGAAAGCGCTGAGGCGACACCTTGTCGCATCGCCTCTTTAGCAACTTGTTAGAGCTAACTCAATGACCAGAATGCTTACCAAGCGAATACTCCAAGTTAGACAGACTTACTGGCAAACCTCGAAAGCAACAAGCCTGCCCCCATCAACATCATTCCCAAAAGCCCGATCAAACCAAGATAGCTGGCTGTTTTGGGCAGAGAGGCGACGACTACCGGCGCCACAACTGGCGCGGGAGGCGCCTCGACAATTTGCGTTGCTGAAACCGTCTCTCCGGTCGGGTTGACTGCTTCGACCGGCGCTGTTTTCAGAGATTCTGCAGGCGCAGTATCGAGCGCAAGCGGCGTTGACAATACGGCCTCATTCGTTTCTTTGGCTAGTTGGATCGCGCGGGGCCTTTCATAGACAAATTCCTCGCCATATTCGCGACCTGGATAGAACCATGCCTTCAAAGCTTCAGGCTCTCCGGCAGGACGCTCACGAAAGGTTAAGACCGTTTTGTCGGTCGGCTTCAGACGAAAGTTATGAATCGCGAGAATGGTAGTGAATACATGCGTTTCATCCTGGCTCCAGATCTGGACGATGTGACGGTCCGAGAGAGAATCCATGATTTTAAAAACATAAGTTCCGGCCGGCAAAAGATGAACGCCAACTCCTGGAACTTCGATTGGTTCGCTGAAAGTGATAATGGTTTTCCTATTCAGTTCGTCGGCCTTTGCTTTTGGCGCAACGAGTACACAGAGCGCGGTAAGGCACAGTCCTGTTCCTATTTTCTTGAGCAGTTTCATGGTTTCTCCATTACTTTCCTCCGACTCACTCGCACGGCGGTTGTTATGCGGTCTCTTTATGTTGTCGGGTTCACTAGAGTTCGCACGCCGGATACTCCGGCAGCCATCTATCCCGTGGCGTGTACTAAAGACCAGTGTTTATTATCGACCACACAATAACTGACCAATATTGCTCTATTGCTGTGAATCGCTAGTTGCAGTGATCGCATGCTCCATTTTGCTCAGACTCAGACGGAGGCCGGTGACTTGAGTCAGAAACATAAGGGCAGTTAGGTGTCGACTCAAGCATGGTTGACACTGGTGGATAGAGTAATTCCTTCATGGTGACCGCGCACTCCGGATAAATCTCTGCAGCAGCAGTGCATTCCACGCATCCCAAGGAACCGCAGATACCTTAGTTAAACTTATGAGAAATCTGAAAGCGCTTCTTGCGACAACCGCATTGCTCGGGGGGCTGGCGATTGTACCATCCGCTCACGTGCACATTATCATCGGTATAGGCGTTCCACCTAACTATTCTTACGGCTATTATGACTAAACACAGTACGCCTGCTCGCCCTATGGATATTATGAGCCTGGGTACTTTTAGCGGCGTCTTTCTGGGCATGGGTCCATGGGCCGGCTCATGCTATGAACACGGCTGAGCGCACATCTTTTTAGCGGCGCCTGCGGAATATCAAGCGCACGTAAATGGCCACACAGATAACAGCTATCGCCGATATACGCTCGA
>CAZASC010000239.1:0-5180 GCA_964487695.1 uncultured Victivallales bacterium | reverse complement strand
AGCCGCGTGTAATGCAAGCCCGTAACAAGCACCTTGCGCACAAAAATCTGCGGTCCCTCGGTGACGCGAAAGGTCACGTCCACCGTATTAGCACAGGACGGCTCGGGCTGCTGAGAAACTTCAACGCGCACCTGGTCGAAACCGCGGCTCATGTAGTCGGTCAACAGAGCGTCGCGGTCTCCAACCAGGTTCCGCGGCGAAAGCAGTTGACCGGCAATCGTGTTGAGTTGCGGCGTCAGCTTATCCGCGGCAACGCTGCCATTGCCCTCGATTCGAACACTGCCCACCCGCTGTTGATCGCCCTCGTCAATGTGGTAAACGACCAATAAAGGAGAGACTTTCGCGGCTGTCGTAACGGCGGCATCGCCGATGTTCGTCGTCAAGGTAACTTTTACTTTTGAGAAGCCGTTGTTTTGATAGACGGCCTGCAACGCATTGATGTCCGCCGAAACAAGCGCCTGCGAAAATGCGCCGTGGCGATCAATCGAATCGGCGGCATGAACACTGAGAAATTCTTTGAGAGTCGCCGAATCGAAATAGTGATTGCCCTCGACCGAAACGCGCTCGACACGCCGCCGCAGCCCTAGTTTTACGTGATAAAGAATCGTTACTCTATCGGAGTTGGGAGTCTGCTGTTCATGTTCGACTTTTACATCGAAGTATCCCATCCGCTGAAAGTAATCGCGCAATCGGCGATTGCCTTCGTTGAGCAAATCGTCATCCACCGTGCCTTCTTCGAAGATGGGAATCACATGTTTGACGTGCTCGCGGCTGATCTTTGCGCCGTCGACGAGCACCATCACGACCGGACCGCGATTGGCTGAAAAATGGAAGTCGGTTCTGTGATTGTCGAGATCGTATTGACGCGATTCCAGCTTGATTTCCGCCTCGAACCGCTGTTCGTTCTGGTAAACCTTGAGCACGCCTGCCAACGCGCGATTGGTGCTTTCGCGATCAACGTGCGAATTATCTTTCAGGTGGGCATGGCGACGAAAATCGATCGCGCTCATGCCGGCGTCGCCCGTTACATCAACCTTGCCGACACGCGCTTGCGGTCCCGAGACAACATGAAATGAGATGTCGATTAGTTGATCTTCCGGATGAGGTATCAATGACTGAGTGATGGTCGGTTCATGAAAGCCGTTCAGAGCCAGGTTGGCGCGCATCTGCTCGATGGCGTGATTGAGTTTGGCCTCGGTGAAGCGCGTGCCGTGCGCTAACTGACTGGCGCGTTCGAGCTGCGCGTTAACTGAAGCTCCTTTGGCGCCTTCAACGCTGACCCTGCCGATAAAAACGCGCGACGTTCCGCGAAAAACCAGCGCTACGCCGTCTCCTTCATGCGTTCCTTTAACAGCGACGGTCTCAAAGAGTCCGGTCGCAAAAAGCTGACGCAGGCTGCTCTTCAACGCTTCGCGATTAAGCGGTGCTCCTACGGCTTGAGCCAAGTGACCAGGCAAAGGCGCGAGGCGATCCTCAGAAACTCCGTCGAAAGAAATGCGGCGAACGGACATGCCTTCCCATTTTGCCAGCGAATCATCGGAAGCCGCTGCATCGACGGAAGCAACAGTGTCAATAGGCGCTCGTTGACCGAGGACACAACCACCTGAAATCTCGAAGGCAAAAAGACAGGCCAGCAAGGCACCGTACTTCGACCGCCTCCCGTATTGCCGTTCCGGCGTTGCCTTCAAGATCACATCTCCCAAAAATATGAGGCGTACATGCGCCAATATTCCAGCGGACCGCTGCGAACCGTCTGTGGCCTTCTGACCTGCTACCTCTTATACTAACGAGCGAGGCGGAGAGGCGTGGCAACCAATGCCGCGGATTGATCCTTTGCACAATGAAACGTCCCAATTTTGTTACTGTGCAATGAGTATCAGTGGCTTCGTTCGCTCCGATGTTTTTCGGTAATTCAGAAGTATGCCCAAAAAAAGCGGGGCGCAAACCCCGCTCTTCTTGTGAACTGAATCATAATTTTACTTCCAGTGTCCTTCACGCATTTCCCAGTGATCGCCGTGACGAACCCATTTGTGGGGAACCCAGACGGCGTGCTCATGCGGTGGACGTTCCCAGCGGCCAGGGGTCCAGACGTAATGATCTCCATCCCAGCGATGGTAGCCGTCAATCCACACGAAGCCTCGCTCCGGCGGTGGGCCTCGATGTTCGACAACAGGTGGGGGCGGCCCAATGCGAACGGAAATCTGCGCAAAGGAAGCGACAGGGACGAACGTGAGAGCGAACAATACGGCAAGTGCAATTTTCTTCACGATAAACCAGTCCTCCTTGGTTAAACGTTCTCGAAATGGATGACTCATTCCGGTCCGATACCCTGTTTGAACGCATCTGCGGAAGATTAGTTGCGTGGTCAGATCGCGGAATTCTTCCGAAGAGCCGGAATTATGATGAAGCAATGAAAAGCTTTTTGATATGTTGGAGTGGCCGATGAGCAAAATTTCAATATCCTCCAAAGACCGGGTCTTCGTTCTCACCGGAGCCGGAATCAGCGCCGAGAGCGGTTTGCCGACCTTTCGCGCTTCGGATGGTTTGTGGGCCGGCCATGCCGTCGAAGATGTCTGCACACCCGAGGCCTGGCAGCGCAATCCTGGCTTCGTTTGGCAGTTTTATGCGGAGCGGCGCAAAGCTGGCGTTGAGGCAATGCCCAATCCTGCCCATATTGCGTTAGCGGAACTGGAAGCGCAACTCGGCGAACATTTCTTTCTCTGCACGCAAAATGTCGACGACCTTCATGAGCGAGCCGGATCGAAGCGTCTCATCCATATGCACGGGGAATTGGGCATGGCGCGTTGCGAGCGCGAGTGTGGCCGCGCGCCGGTCGAAGATCACGCAATTTATCGGAGTCTCGATGAGGTCGGCTATTGCGCTTGTGGCGGAAGACTGCGTCCGCACATTGTTTTCTTTGGCGAAATCCCGCTGCAGATGGACCGCATTCAACTGGAGATTGAACGCTCGACGCTGATGGTTGTCGTCGGCACTTCGGGTTCCGTGTATCCGGCCGCAAACTTCGTGCATTGGGCACGACAAAACGGTGCGCGCTCGGTCTATATCGGACCAGAATCGCCCTTGAACGCGACAGCCTTTACGCACATTGTCGAGGGGAAAGCGGGCGAAGTATTACCGGGGCTGTTTGTGTTGGAATAAAGCTTCCGACGGCGCTGTTTCTAGCCGCCCAGCCTTTCCGCAAAAACGAGAAAAGGCTGGACGGCCGGCGAAGAGATCTACTTGTCGTCTGGAACAGCAACCGGCTCGACATTTGCGTAAGGCTGGGAAGCCTTGTTCGCTTCGGCTTCCCGGTCGAGTTGGGCGCGTTTGGGAACTTCGATCAGATCCTGGTTGTGCGCTGCATGATGAACCTCGGCCTGTGCAGGGCGCAATTGCTTGGAAGTGGTCTGCATTGTTTTTCTCCTTGTTTTCTGTATGGGCTGTTCTTAGCATCGAGCTAATTTTGGGAACCGGTGTTCTCGATTCAATTCCCTTGGCATAGCTCGATCATGGAACCTGATGGTATTCCCAATAAGGAGATAATCTGCAACCCTGCGTTGCCGAAAATTCCACCGGCCGTTGGCGGTTCACGTTCCTATGTGAACCGCCAACGGCCGGGTGCTCCATCGCCGCGTTAGATCAGTCGGCGAGAGCGAAATTGACTTGCACATCGACGACGGACTGGCTTGCGGACGGTTCGAACTTCCAGTGGCGAACGGCTTCTTCCGCAGCCGGCGACAATAGATGGTTTCCTGCAATTGCCTTGGCTTCTTTGACTCGTCCGTCGGGTTCGACTGTCGCTTGAACGCTGACAGCGCCGGCAATTCTCATACGCTTGGCTAATTCGGGATAAACAGCGGCAGTCCGCGACTGAATGCCTCGCTGATCGGCGGCATGTGCCGGGACTGTCAGCGTAACGGCTAGAGCGATGGCTGCGACTTGCATCAATTTCACCAAGCCGCTGTTTGCGCGGTCATTGGAGAAGGAACGGTAAATAGAAAACATGATTTCTCCGGAAGGAAATGAATTTACTCATAAAGTTCATCGACTAACTCGCCTGAAACATTAATAGCCTTTAACAAAGCGTGCCGCATAATGACATTCGCTGCTATCTTTTGAGTCCGTCGCATCGTTCCCGGCAAAAGCACCGTGCTATCCGCTCCGGCCGCCGTCAGGTATCATCGTTGTTGTCCCGATCTCATCATCCAACGAGGAAACGGCCGTGCCTGAATCGAACCTGTCTGCTCAATCAACCAAGTCTTCACCTGCGGAATCCTGCGTTCAACGCCCATTGCGTATTGCCCTGTTTGGTTTTGGAACGGTCGGCGGATCGGTGGCAAAGATTCTGGCCGAATCGAAGCCCGACGGTCTTGAACTGACCCACGTCTACGTTCGCAGCGTGGCGCGCCGGCGTGTGGACTGGCTGCCGTTGAGCGTAAAGTGGAGCGAAGACGTGGATGCCGTTTTGGCTGCCGACGATGTGGATGTGGTTGTGGAACTGGCCGGCGGATTGGACCCGGCCGGTAGTTGGGTGCGGCGGGCGCTCGAATCGGGCAAGAGTGTGGTGACGGCGAACAAAAAACTGATTGCCTTCCACGGCGCGGAGTTGGAGCGACTGGCCGCGTCGAAGGGCGTTCATCTGCTGTTTGGCGCGGCTGTCGCCGGTGGAATTCCGCTGATTCCGGCCATCGAACAAGGACTGGCCGGAGATCGAGTGCAGCGCATCGAAGGCATTTTGAACGGTACCTGCAACTTCATTCTCAGCAAGATGGAAGAGGGCGCGGACTATGCGCCGGTGTTGGCCCAGGCGCAAGCCGAGGGCTACGCCGAGGCCGATCCGACAGAAGACGTGGGCGGCTTCGATGCGCGCGCCAAGCTGGCGATTCTGATGCGGCTGGCTTTGCGCGCCGCCGTCAATCCCGAAGAAATCGTTCCGCGGCCTATCACGCAGGTGTCGGCTGTGGACTTCAGCTATGCGCGCGATCTGGGCTGCACGATCCGGCAGATTGCGCGGGCCGAGCGGGTTGATGGCGAGTTCGCGGCCTCGGTCGGACCAACGCTGGTTTCGCGGCGTTCCCCGCTGGCCCGGTCAAACGGAACAGAAAACATGGTGATCCTCAACGGGTACTATGGCGGCGATGTTGTGTTCAGTGGCCACGGTGCCGGCGGACCTCCGACAG
>CAZASC010000238.1:0-5182 GCA_964487695.1 uncultured Victivallales bacterium | reverse complement strand
TATCAGAATGTTGGAACAGAACGACTGTTTTTTAACTTAGGTTTTCGGGATAAACGCTGTAAACCCCAATGGCATCAATGGGTTTGGTTTTTTCTAATCCGATTAGAAGATCTTCTTCGCTGGTCAATGATATGCCGCATTATGTCTTAGACTTTCATCGAAATGAGACAGTCTGCAGTAGCATCGTAGAACCGTTTATGGACAAAACAGATAGAATATCGGGGAAATATAACAAAAAGATGGAAATAGACTGATTTTTTGGGGTTCCCGGTACAGGTGAGCAAGTATGGCATGAACGATGCTGTTTATGCTGGTAGCCCTAGGATGGACTTAGGTAGGAGAGGACCTCCACCGTAACTTTCAAGGTGCTAGAACAAACGTTCTACTGTCCAATGAAACCTGAGTCTGACCAATGGGCATTTTTTATTGGGACTATCCTTGAGAACATGAAGACCTTAAGATGCGGATTCACGGTAGGGTTATACCCCATATACCAACAATGACCAGAAGTTGTATTCATGCCTGCAAATGAAATCTGAAACCTGCTGTCAGTGGGATGTCAGTTACGAAAATCTTAAGGAGAAATCCTCTCTTCGGCCATTTCTCAAGCAGCATATTATTACAGCCGCATCCCGAAAAGATGCCCTTAATGACATAAAGTTGCTGTTCCCTCCACCTGCTTATGGGAATTATCGGGCAAGCAAACGTCAAACCCGATCTCTAAAGCCTCTCTTGGACTCATTAAACGCCATGCGCTTTCTTGTGTAATACTTTTCATCTTCCCTTCTTGCTTGCGATAACGCGGCAGTATGACCGGTTTCCAGCCTTTCTACCTTCATCACATTGGAGATTTATGACTTACCGAAAATCATGATCGACACATTTGCCAAATCAGGGATTAACGCACGTTTGCTCAAACGAGCACTTATCGCAAAAAAAAGACTTGGCTGATTACCACTTCTATGAAACGACAACTGCCAATACTGGACAGAACGCAAGAATATTTCACGATATTGATGAGGCAAAAGAATGGTTGTTTGGCAAATAATGTCGCCACGCACACGGTCATTAGCCACAATTCAGTGGTCATTCTGGCGGTGGGAGTGAAACATCAATCGTGTTTGTCGTGTCCAGCATGGAGCTGCTTGCATTAGTAGCTTCATTGGTCGATTGGAGAGAGGCGCTCACGTCATTATCAGCGTTCGTATTGGATGGCGCTACGCTTTGCAGAAAATCTTGTGCCAAAATGTATCCTTGTGCTGCAGCCTTACGAAACCATTGGAGTCCTTCGTTCTGATCTGCCTGCATGCCGATCCCGTGATAGCAGCAATATCCAAGATGGCATTGAGCAACTGCGGACCCTTGTTCAGCAGATTTGCGATACCATTTGACTGCTTCTGCCCTGTCTTTCTGCACACCAATCCCGTTATAGCAGCAGAATCCTAGCCACCGCTGAGCATCAGCATTACCCTGCTCGGCCGATTTGCGGAACCACATGAACGCATTTGTGTAATCTTTTGGGACTCCATTACCTTTATAGTAACAATCTCCGATGTCGCATTGAGCCTTTGCATCCCCGTTGCTGGCGCTTTCCCTGAGCGCATCTATATCGGCTGCGGTATTGTTTGTATCGGCAGTCTTGTTGGCAGCATTAGCGCCCATTTTGTCCGGTTCTTCAGATTTCACGCTATCAGTCAGCTTGACTGGCTCAGTAAAGATCAAATCACCAACGATGATTCCACTCGCCATGCTCCGCACCGGAAGAATCACGCCGCTCTGAAACAAGATGTGGCCTTGGATCATGGCAAATGTTTTATGCCATTTAACCTCAGACTCTCGACCAAGGCATGTATCTCCATCGATCCTTTCCCGGATTCTTTGTTCAACTTCATTTGCCACCCCGGTTGAGCTGTCCCCTCCAAATTCAATCCGGACCTCTGATATTGGTCCAAATATCTCAGTAACGTTTCTCCCAAGCAGATTCGTTGATTCCTCTAAATCGTTCAATGCTTCCAACGGGTCGCTTTGTAATATCTTAATCTCGTAATCTGACGCCGCGGCAAACGGCACTGCTGCAATAATCAGCGAGACCAGGATAAGAAGTTGTTTCATGTGAGTATCTCCTGCAAACCGTGGCTTATGTTTCTCTCGATTATCTTTATGGTTCCTGTCTTTCCCTTAAATCTCCGCTCATGATTACAGAATAGCGGCTGCATTACAAGGGCGGCCATTTTTTGACAACTTGTCAATATTCAGTGCTAGAAGAAGATTCAACCAGCACCGGGTCTGGCATATCAATGATGCCGCTTTGGAGTTTGTCGTATTAAATCGCCGTCCTGTGTGGAAGCTTGACCAACCGATTTGAATCAATCCTTGGCCGTTTTAAGAGCCTTTAGAAGGCTATTGAGACGACTGAAGCCAGCCCGGTTTCCGACTAGCATATAGCTTGATTGGCTGATTTTAAAAATGTGGGATGCAGAGAATTATCACAGAACATATCCCACCTTTTCTGCTTCTGTTCCCGTCGCAGTTATCTTACACCAACGGCAAGGCATATCTTTCATTCAACCTCTATATGCCACCAGGTCGCGGCTCTGAACCTCCGCTGGAAGCCGTCCAACTCCATGTTGACTCAGACTCAGCGGAGTGCGATAATGCAAACAGGGCTATCTTCAGCGCACGCTTTTGGCTGTCGAAGTTGGCTGGCCGGGAGGAAAAATACGCCAACAGCATAGCGAGAGGTATGAACGGAAACGTAACAAAGACCATCCTGCTGGTCGAAGATGAAGCCATCGTTGCCATGGCCGAAGCGGAAACCCTTGAAGAATATGGCTATAAAGTCATTGCCGTCTTCACAGGGGAACAGGCGGTAGCCACCGTTGAGACCACTCCCGAGATAGACCTGATTCTTATGGATATTAACCTGGGCAGCGGCATGGATGGCACTCAGGCCGCTGAGATAATTCTCAAGCAGCATGACATCCCTCTGATCTTTCTCTCATCGCACACCGATAGAGAGGTGGTGGAAAAGACCAAGAAAATCACCTCCTACGGTTACATCCTCAAGCACTCCGGACCGATTGTGCTCATTGCCTCCATCGAAATGGCCTTCCGATTGTTTGAAGCCCGGATTAAAGAGCGTGAGACAGGGGCTGCGTTGCGAGAGAGTGAACATCGCTTTCGAAACATTGTCGAACAGGCGCCAATCGCGATGGCCATCGTCAACATGGATGGTACGATAGAGTTTACCAACAATAAAGCCATCGAAGTGTCCGGATACCTGCCCGAGGATATACCAAACTTGGAAAGATGGTGGATACAGGCTTATCCGGACGAGACATACCGCAAGGAAGTTGTTGCCGACTGGATGGGGCGCGGCCAGAGAGCGTTGTCAGAGGGCCGTGAGATTGATGGCAACGAGCATCGAGTAACCTGCAAGGATGGTTCAATAAAGATCATGTTCATTTACGGCACCATCATTTCTGACAAGATATTCGTGATGTTTGATGATATCACGGAACGTAAGCGTGCGGAAGAGGTGTTGAGGGCGAATGAATCGCTGCTCAAAGAATCGCAGAGCATCGCACGCCTGGGCAGTTATACTCTTGATATTGCCACTGGGCAGTGGACCAGTTCGGAAGCGCTTGATGAGGTATTCGGGATAGATGCAGCGTACGGACGCTCCGTAGAAGGATGGGAGGCTTTGATTCATCCCGGGGATCGAACAATGATGCACGACTACTTCAGTATCGATGTTCTGGGGCACGGCATTCCATTCAACAAGGAGTATCGCCTTATCCGCCAGGCGGACAAGGCTGAACGTTGGGTGCACGGATTGGGAAGGCTCGTATTTGACGCACATGGTCGTCCTGTCGTGATGCACGGCACGATTCAAGACATCACAGATAGCAAGAAGGCGGAGAAGGTGTTGCGGCAAAGCGAAAGCAAGTATCGAGCTTTGTTTGAATTGTCGGCCGACGCGCTCATACTGATGGAAAGCCAAACTGGCCGAATCATTGAAGCTAACGATATGGCGGTGACACTGTATGGATACAAGCGCGATGAGTTTATGACCATGAAGAATACGGACTTGTCGGCGGAGGTTCCTGAATCGATCAATTCCCTGGAAGAGATTGTGACAAAACACGGCGAACCCTACCGCGTTCCGATGCGCCTTCATCGAAAGAAAGACGGGACTATCTTTCCCGTCGAATACACAGCCAGGCTTCTTGTCGAAGACGGACAGGCCAACGTCCTCGTTGCCTGCAGGGACATGAGTCAGCGTAAGCAAATGGAAGATGCGTTGCGCAGATCCCTTGAAGAAAAAGAAGTCCTGTTAAGGGAGATTCACCATCGCGTTAAAAACAACATGCAGGTTGTCGCTTCGCTGATGGATCTTCAATCCGAGATCAACAACGAGGAAGCACGAGCCGCATTGCAGGATGGCAAGTTGAGAGTGCAGTTCATGGTCCAGCTGCATCAGCGCCTCCATCAGTCGGGGGATGTCGCAAATATCGGCATGGCCGAATTTATTCCTGATATTGTGCGTTTGGTAGGCAGCACCTACGGGATGAGCAATGTCATGATACAGACTCGCATAGACAATATCACCCTCGACATGGATACGACCATTCCGTGTGGGCTAATTGTAAATGAGCTTGTCTCCAACGCATTCAAGCACGCATTCTCAGGGAAAAAGAAAGAAGAACTGCTAATTTCAATGAAGCGCGATGGAAACGAATATGAACTGTGCGTGGAGAACACCGGCAATCCCCTTCCACCCGGGTTCAATATTCAGGGCACCAAGTCGTTGGGACTCCGACTGGTATCAATGCTGACACGTCAACTTCGTGGGACACTGACTTTTAAATCGGCGAAAAAGACAGTGTTCACGCTGAGGTTTCCAATGAAAGACTGATATTCGTAATGGCCGCATTGCTAAAGATGCCACTCTAAAATAGCCCCATTTCACCTTGCCACACTTGGAAAGAGTGCCCATTTATCAACCGCCACTGTAAGAATCATTCTGATAAAAAATCAGACACTTGTCCTATATTCCTCCACACCTTGCCTGATGTAATGTCTTGGCTTTCACATTACCGGGCAAAATATTCGAGAGTGTCAGAAGTTGCAGTGTAAAATGAAGTTTGCAGTACCAGATTCCGTCCTGAAAGAAACGACT
>CAZASC010000237.1:1592-5200 GCA_964487695.1 uncultured Victivallales bacterium | reverse complement strand
AGCGGCGCGAACGATTATGTGTCAAAACCTTTCAACCCGCCGGAACTGCTTCAACAGGTCGAATCATGCCTGAACGGGGGTGGCGTCAGGCCGATAATCTCTCAGGGAGACGCTGAGTTCCAGATGATCAAGGCCGCAGTCGCGGGAAACCGCGGCGCTTTTGACGTTATAGTGCGGCAATATCGTCCGATGCTTATTCGTGCGGTACACAAACAGATCGGCGATCTCCATCGAACGGAAGATATAGTTGCTGCCACATTCGAAACGGCTCTGGCGCAGCTCCCTGAGTTTCAGGGTCAGTCATCCTTCCAGACCTATCTTTACGGAATCGCACAACGTCTTTTCTACCAGGAATGCCGACATCCCACACATGAAAATATCGATACATACCGCAGCGCAATGCTTATAGAGAACGACCCCGCACAAAAAAGACTCGAAACGGAAATGGACTTAACCCGCGCCCGCGAGGCATTATCCAAGCTTCCATTCAGATACCGAAAGGTACTGGAAATGGGTTTGATTAAAAATATGGGCTGTATTTCCATTGCCAGCCGCCTGGGCATTCCCATTGGGGCGGTATGCACCCGCCTGACACGCGCCAGGCAAATGTTCCGACAAGCCTGGATCAAGTCGTTTTACCGCAGATCAAAACGCTGAAACATCCGCTCGGAGTGTTAAAAACCAGCTGAAAAAACCAACCCCGATCCACATAAAGTCGGGCTACAAAAATCAGAATATTTTCTGGAAAATCCGGCCTCCCGATTCATCGCATTATTACCGTCTTTTTAAGCTGCCCGATCAACCGAAAAACCACCTTCACTCTGTAATGTTTTAAGAGTTCATGTCACTCACTATTGAAGCGCTGACTGTTTAGCGTGGTCAGAAAGGAAAGGTGTGTTATGGATCTCAAAGCAATGTTCGGAGACAAATATGCCGTATCACTGGAGGAGTCATGGAAAGCCGAAACTCCGGCAAACCGCCGCGAGTTCCTTAAGAATAATCAGCAATGGCGCTACTTCGAAATCAAGGGGAAATACGGCGTTGTTTACCTCTACAGCAAAGATACTCTTGCCGTGTTTGTGCGCGTCCCACAGGCCAGGCGGCTGCACGCGTTTCTTGCCGCGAACGGGGAATTCTACACCCGCTGCGATGAGGGTATCACCTACATAACAACCCTCAAGAGAGTCCGCACCATCCTGCGGCTGATCAAGGCGAAACGCAGGAAGGCTTACGGCGAAAATGAACGGCTTCGGATCGCCGCGCACATGGCTGCGATGCGCCGGCTATGGGGCAAAAATTTCTTACAGGAACGGGGGCAAAAGCGAAAAACAGAGCCGATTTTCATTGGGACAGGTCTTGATCCCCTGGCCGGGAATCGCGCGTTTTTTACCCCGCAAACCTTTGAAAATACAGATGCCGGGCAGGCCAGCGCAGGTATTCCGAAATGATCGGCGCGAACGCAAAGACCGACTGCGGGAATATCTCCAAAAACAGAGGGGTGGGACACGCCGCAAAGCGGCGCCTGGCACGCGTGTCCCACAGCGTGCCTATCCTGCCAACCCACCCCCACCCCTCGCTCATCCGCTAAAGCGATGAACTGAAAGGAAAATCCATGAACCGAAAACCATTGAACAAAAATATCCGCATACGACTTAACGAAGATGAAAATCAAGCCCTGACAGCCCTGGTCATAGCATGCGGGGAAAAGAACATGTCCAACATAATACGCAAGCTGATCCGCGAAGGAATAGGCCAGGGCCCCGACCTCTTAACCAAAGATTTGGGCACATTCCGCGAAGCGATACGTCAACTCGGAGCTCTGGGCTGCAACATCAACCAGATAGCCCGCGCCTTGAACAGCGGCATGCATCCAGACCCGGGCCTTCAATCCGTTTTAGAGGATGTAAAGAAACAAGTCCTGGCAGTTCAAAAAGAGGTTCTCTTGATAGCGATGCGATCACGAAACAGATGGGTCCTGCATGGATGAAAATCCAAAACCGCTTATTGATCTTGGCAGGGCACGGCGCGTTAAAGGCCGAGGCTTCTCTATCAGGATGCCCCTGGCTGAGCGCCTGCGCGCCGCAAGGAAAGCGCCCCAGGCCGTAGTCAAAGTCACCAGCTTCTCAACCGGAGTCCACCAGGTCAGCCGCCAGCTGCGCTACATCACCCGCAACGGAAATCTCACGCTGGAAAAAGACAGCGGCGAACTTATGAACGACCGCGAAGAACAAAAGCAGATGATTGAACGATGGGAACTGGACTTTGATTCCGGAAAGCGCAGCCGCGATACGGCCAGCATCGTTTTTTCCCTGCCTGCGGGATCAAGCCCTGAAAGCCTGCGGCAGGCTGTCAGACAAACCGGTCTGCGTTCTTTCCCTGGCCATGAGTGGGTCTTTGCAATCCATGAAGACAAGAACCATCCGCATGCGCACATGATCGTAAAGATGCGCGGCGGCGAAAAGGGGAATAAGCTTCGTCTGCGCAAAGCCGAGCTTTACAAACTTCGCGAAACCTTTGCAGCAGCCTGCCGCGAAGCAGGCGTTCGTGTGGCCGCTTCCCCGCGCGCGGCAAGAGGCGTAGGCCAAAAAGGAATCAGGCAGGCTGTCCATCACCTGCGGCTCAAAGGAACCACTCCCCGCGTAGAAAAGCAAGTTTCGGAGGAAGTCCTTCACGATTTAAAAAGAGAACCCGGCAGGACAAAGCCGTGGGAATCGGCCATGGCCGCAAGGCATGCATTGGAAAAGGAACTCTACCTTAAACATGCCAGACGTCTTCGGGACGAAGCCGTCTCTCGTTCAGAAGAGGACCGTGCAAGGTGGCTTAAAGCAGCCGCCGATCTGGAACGTTTCGCAAGAACCATGCCCAGACCCCAGACCCGCCGCCAGGCCCTGATCGAAGCCGCAAAACCTAAAGAACGCGGGAAAACGGGTCACCCAGGCCTCGAAATGGAGCGATGAAAAGCTTCAACTTTCCAAAACGATTTACCGTCGATCTTTTCATTTTTCCTGTAATATTTTGGCCTCGAATGTCACTCACTATAGAAGGGAGCGCAGATATGTTGAAACTGGAACTGGCCGGTCAAACGATTCTCTACCGCAATGCGGTGGATCTTAGCCGCGAAATTCAGGAAAGGCTGGACTCAATCAGGGAACAGCGCCTCAGCCTGGAGAAACAATGCAAGGCTATCAGGCAGCAGGAAAGAATTCTGGACCAGTTCCTGCACCCTCACGCGCATTACAACAAAAACAAGGAGGAAAAATTAAATGCTTAAAAAAGAACGATTAACGATGTGGGTTCTGGCAGGGCTGATGTGCCTGTCCGTGGCCTTTCCAAACATAGCGATGGCTTCCGCTCCATGGGAAACGGCTCTGCAGACCATAGTGGAGTACATGACCGGTTCCACAGCCCATCTGCTGGCAATACTGGCGGTGGCGGCAGTAGGAACAGCGATGCTTGCCGGTCACATGAGCATCCGTACGGCCTTAAGCGTGATCATGGGCATGGCGGTAATATTCGGGGCCGCCACGATCGTAAGCATCTTCGGGCAATAAAGGAAAAGCGATGAAACAAATCGATCCCGTGTTTTTAGGACTGACCCGGCCCGCGAT
>CAZASC010000237.1:0-1582 GCA_964487695.1 uncultured Victivallales bacterium | reverse complement strand
CTGCGGCGTGACCCAGAGCTTCTTTGTGATCAATGCGGCTGTCTGCATGATCGCATTCCTCGGCGCCGGTTCTTTTCTGCCGCTTTTCGCAGGCGGACCCATACTGCACGGGATCGGCTACCTGGCCTGCATAAAGGATTCCCGGATATTCGACATCTGGCTGATCAAGGCGCGCTTTATGAAATGCCGCAACCGCGCCTTCTGGCAGGCCGCGAGTTACGACCCATTCTAATGATCCAGTTAATCGAACATCAGCCCGAACAAATCCGCCTGGCGCGAAGGGAAGTCCACGCTTCAGACTTCATCCCTTACGCCTGCCATTACAACGACGAAACGATCCTGACCAAAAACGGCCAGATGATCCAGTTCCTGCAGGTGAAGGGATTCAGCGCTGAAACAGCCGATTACGCGGATATTGATTTCAAGAAGAACCTGCGGAACGTTCTTTTCAAATCCATTGCCAGCCCGCAGTACGCGCTCTGGTTTCACACCATCCGCAAAAGACAGCCCGCTTATCCTGAAGGGCAATTTGCTCCTGGATTCGCAAATGACCTGAACAAACGCTGGAAAAAGCTCAACGTTGGAAACCGTCTTTTCGAAAACGCCATTTACATTTCCATTGTACGCAGCGCAGAAGGAGGACAAATTCGTGGATTTCAAAAGCTTCTGGGTTCTTTATCTCACAGGGCTGATCAAGCCAACAGAGCTGCCGACCTGGCCCGCGCCTGCCGTGACCTCACAGACACCCGGCGGCGCTTCGAAGCCGCGCTCGCAGACTACGGCGCAAGAGTCCTGACAATCCAGCGTTCAGACGGAGGAGAATTTTCGGAGTCGCAGGCCTTTCTGTCGCGGCTCCTCAATCTGGAAGAAAGACCGGTTCTTGTCTCGCCGATGGACATCAGCCGGTATCTGGCTACCAAACGCCTGTTCTTCGGAACAAACGCCATTGAATGCCGCGGCGCAACATCGAGCAAAGTCGCGGCCATAGTGTCTATTAAGGAATACGGAGCTGAAACGACAGCCGGCATGCTCGACCGGTTTTATGAACTGCCCTTTGAGTGGGTGATGACCCAATCATTCATATTCAGTCACAGGCAGGAAGCGGTGGGGAAAATGCAGAAGCAAAAGCGGCTGCTTGAAAAATCCGAAGACCCGGCTTCTTCACAGCGAATGGAAATCGACGAGGCGCTGGATGAAGCCACATCCGGTATTACAGCCTTCGGCGACCATCACTTCACTATCATGCCTGTTGCGGATTCCTTGAATGAACTGGATGACGCAGTAGCCGCATGCGAATCCGAGTTGATGAATCTGGGAATCATGGCTGTGCGCGAAGATCTGAATATGGAACCCTGCTTCTGGGCAAGCCTTCCCGGAAACGCTCAATACATCGCCCGCCGCTCCACGATCAGCGCCGCCAACCTTTCGGGGCTTATCTCCCTCCACAACTTCCCTGGTGGCCGCCTGTCCGGCAGCCACTGGGGGCCCGCCGTAACAGCGCTCGAAACGCAGTCCGGTACGCCCTTCTTTTTCAACTTCCATGTTCGGGACGTAGGACATACCACGGTTATCGGCCCCACTG
>CAZASC010000236.1:0-5208 GCA_964487695.1 uncultured Victivallales bacterium | reverse complement strand
GGTGAAGACGCCCGTCTGTTCCCCCGGAGGGGCAATTTGTTGAATGGTCATGAGTGTGAGCATAATTTTTTTGTCCTTCCCCTTTAATGCCGGCGGGCTGAGACAACACTTCCGGTGGCCTGCGAGTTCTGCATCCAACTGGGACCGCAGGCCGAATCCCAATCAGAAATTGATTACGCCGCTGCGTCAAAAATCGGCTCAGGTTCGAGCAGGACAGTGGGTTCGCCATCCATCTCGCGCGAAACGCATTCCCAAATGGCATAGAGGAGATGACGGTTCTCGCGCAGATATGGCGCAGCAGGGAGATTCAAAATGGTGTCGATGGCGTCGTCCTGGGAGATGCCAAGCCACTTTGCCTTCGACAGCGCAATCGTCGCGCTGCGTTCGGCTGATTCTGGATTCCAAGGCAGTTCCGAAAGCAATTGATGCCAGGTCGTAAAGCTGCAATTATTTAATATTCCGTTCATATTTTCTTTCGTTTGCATTTCTTCATTCATTGGTGATGAGCCTACGATCCTTCGAGTCGCAGGCGTTAGTGACGAGTGGGAGGCATTAGCTTGCATAAGCAGAAATGTGGGAAACGGGTTGTCGGCCAGGAGTGGAATGACCTTCCGCGACGTTCTTTTCACGCCGGCTTATTGCTGCGGTGGCCTGGTCCAGCCATTTCATGTCACGACTCAACTTTTCAATTTCAACAGCGGCAAAATATTTGACGCAATTCCGGGCGCCCTTACCCAGAGGCTTGAGCAATTGATGTTTTATGAGGTCCGGAATATCGTGGTCGTGGAATCCAAGGACCACTGCGGTTTGCTCGACGTTTAACCGTGCTGGTAATCGACGCGCGTTTAACAAGGACGGAGACACGGCTTTTGGGGGTAAAAATTGGTGACTGCCTGAAACTGATGGCGACGTATTATTCACAGGCACCTCCGTTCTGCTCCTCCATCAACGAATTGAGGTATTGGCTGACGCTGGCTAAATAAATGAGCCGACAGCCGTGAACATTGCCTTTGCGGCGAAGGACCACGGATTTGACCTTTCCCATCCCAATCAAGTTGTAGAGGGTGCCGCGCGTGATCCCGAACAACCGCTCCACATCCCGCCACCGCCCAAATTCAGGGAGCGGGGTGGAAGCGCCTTGACCTGCCTGCGCGTTCATCGGTTCTGTCGTCGTGGTGTTCATATTCTTCAAGTCGTTTTGCCCTTCTGTGCCTTCACATATCAACCGATGGCGGGGGCTGTTTTCTTACAACTTTTCGAAAAAATCGTGTTGTTCTCAAATTCTCCTTGCAAATCAGGCTCTTGCGTGGCTAAAAAAAGAACACATTATGGATAGTTTGAGCTTGTCATCCCTGAAAGCTGGTGATTTTGAGGCTTGGACGCAGCTCTCTGCGGAGCTGGCCCCTAAAATACGACGTGCTATTAAGCACGAGGGGGGGGAAACTGTCCAGAGGCACCAGATTTGGAGTCGAAGGTGTTTTCCTGGCTGGTGGGCAAGGTGAATACATCCGCCTTTGTTGATATGGATCATTTGGAGGCCAGGGCAACCATCAAGGCCCGCAGCTTGGCCATTGATTACATTCGGCACGAATCGAGGAGCCCCGTTGTCAACAGCGGTAACGACGACAATCAGGCGGACAGGTCTGCCAGCCAAGAGCCAAATCCAGCAGAGGAACTTGAGGAACGCGAATTCGCCGATCTGCTGTTGAATGTGCGGAAATTGCTTGACTTGTCTGGCTCAAAACAGTTTGCGGTTCTCAAATGCCTGTTCTTGGAAGAGAGAACCCAGCAGGAAACGGCGTCCATCCTCAGTTTGTCCGTGAAAGAGATCGGCTCGCATCGTGCTCGTGGATTAGAGAAGATTAAAAAGGAGATCAGCCGGCATCAACTTCTGATGGAAAGCCTGACATTCAAATATCCCAAGCTGCAATTGACCCTTGAAATAGCCTTCCTGGCTTTGCTAATCAAATGACACCGAACGAAGAACAATACTTTTTCGACCTTGCAACCAAGGTGATTGCGAAGCGTGCGACCCATGACGAGGCACGACAGTTTGAGACGCTTCTGAACCAAAATGATGAATATCGTGACCGCTTTGAAATGTTCAAGGCCGACGTCATAGTAGCCAAAGACATCATATCGCTGGTTGATGCTTCAGAGGCAAAGGGGGCAGGATTGAGCGAGGCCCAATTATCCAGGTTAAAGGATGAGGTGGGCAAGATGGCAGCCAAGACGAAGAAGGAAAGGGCAAAGCGCATTATTCGCCTCGTTTTGATTTTCATCGGACTGCTGATTGCGGTAGTGGTGGGAATATTGATATACAAATTCAGCGGCAGCAAAGATACGATTACCGGTGAAGATATGACCACGCCGAATGCAATCATAAGAAGCATTCCCAACAACAAATGATTTAATGAAACTCAATATGAAAACTCCAATGGTTGTTGTTCTGCTAGTGTGTTGTGTAATGTTAGTGGGCTGCAATAAAACCAGCAACGACAACGGCAATCACACCGGAGATCAAGAGAGTGCGGCAACCCCCAAGCCAAGCCTCCCTCCATATCCTAAAGGAACGGCTTTTTTTGAGAATGCTGGTGTGTCGCTGCTTCCTGGTGATGGGTGGGATCATCTTAATGGTGGCGAATTTACCAAGGACACAACGATTTGTTTGCCAATGTTAAAGGGGCTTGGAATAACTAATGAAAGTGTGATTCAAGTTTTGAAGAGAGAGGGCGATGAAGGCCCCGACAAAGCCGCCGACATTATGAAACAGAATTTCGAGTCCAACCCCAACACAGTCAAAGGCACGTTTAAGCAGGAACACTTTAGATCTGCTCATAATGTGGCTGGGTATTACATCTCTTACGATTACGGCACCAAAAGCATACTGCACACTGATAAACGCAGGGCTCATGTCTATTTATTTCAAAATGCAAACAGAAACTGCATTGTTATCAATTACATTACCCTCATCGACAAGGATTCAGTGCCTGTCCACAATATGATCTGTAACACGCTCAGATTAAATTGAGCATCGAGATGTGCTGTCCTCGCCCCATTTTCAGGGCGTTGTGGTCGCAGCAAACTCAGGTTGATTTTGGATGCTGGCGCCGGATGATTTGAATGTTGGTAAGGAAAAGTGGCGCAGGAGAAGCGGCGCGGACGTCGGGAACTGGTAACCCCAGAGCGCCGAATAGCGAAGTGCAGTTGCGAAGCGGTCTGCCAATCACAGGCTGAGTCTTGGGACGGCGGGTGATCGTGATAAACAGCGCGACGATCCAGCGGAGGCAGCCGACGAGTGAACGGATGAAGTTATTCATGAGTCTGCGCTTCAACTTTGAATAGACAAGGCCTGGATTCTGGGACGCCTCGCCGCACGGTGACAATCGTGGTCCGAAACTTGACGAACTTCCAGTAAAATGACCGGTGTGCCACTTTTCTGCTTTTGCACGCTTTTGCAGCCTACCCGTTGCTAACGCTGTCCGTTTGATCTGTCGTAGCCTCGTAACCGTGAATGCTGATAACGACAGGTTGCTGACGATAGAGGAACTGGCCGACCGGATTCAGTACTCCGTGGACTGGATACGCGAAAAGGTCAAGGCCGGCGTTCTTCCTGCCATCCGGTTCAATTCCCGGGCTTGGCGGTTTCACTGGCCTACGGTTTTGGAGGCTCTGAGGAAGCTTCAATAGTCTTCGTAGCGCCAGTATCCATTTCAGCCCTGCTCTCCTCCGCAGCTTTTGCCGTCTTGTCCGCAGCATCCCTCAGCACTTTTAACCACGCCCTGCTCTTCATGTAATCCTTCACCTTTCCCGGCGTTATCATCCAGTGCTCAAGGCTGACGGCCTCCGGCGTTCGCAATTCCGCATACGCTTTCAGCATCACCCTTACACTGTTCCCCAGGTCCTTGACGCAATCGTAATCGTTTTTATAAACCACCCTCAAGTGCGTGGCACAGTTTTTGCGCAAACCGTCCCGGATCCAGTCCGTCAGTCCTATCATCTGGCAGATCAAAGCGACTGTGCGGAATTCGCCCATTGGCGGCAAGGGATTCGCTAGATCTTTCGCCACTTTCAGCCACTCGATTGCGACTGGCTGGAGACGGATTACGCGTTCGTCTCCGGTTTTTGCCACGTCCGTGGAGACAGACACCAGCCCATGCTCCAGGTCGATATCCTTCCACCCAAACCACTTTTCGGGTGGCAACCCTTGTGTTTTCGGTTTTTCGCTGGTGATCTCCTCGGGCCTCATGCAGCCGAAGAATCCAAGGACCATCGGTGCCAACACGGTTTGAGTTTTTGTGTTTGACATCGTTGCGGCCATGAGGTCGAGCGTAGTGGCGTTGTCGTAAATCTTCTTCTGGCGTCCCAGTTTCCCCACGGGTTCCAGGCGGTCCACGATGTTGAGGCTGGCCCACCCTTTGGCGATGGAGACCACCCACAGGCTGCTGAACAGGGCCATGTTGGTGCGTCGAGTGGACAACCCCCATTTCTCCCCGAAGTTCGACCCCCTCTTTTGGATGCGCTGGCCATCAATATACTTTTCCAACTCGGCCGCCCGTATCTCGTGAATGTTGCGCCTTTCCTGGCCCTTGCCAAACTTCATAAGATCGACCGCAGCGTGATACACATAGCGTTCTGTTTTGCCGGCTGCCAGCTTTCGGCGTTTCCATTCAGTAACGACATCCTCGTAGGCCATCGGCTCCGTCACTGTTTGCTGATTGTCCTTTTGCCAGCGCTGCCAATCCCCCCACACGCCCGCGATGGATTGGCCTTTGGCTTCAATATCCGACAGGATGCCGACCACCAACTGGCGTTTTGCCGGGGTCATGCGTGCCCAATATTCGCCATTCTTTTTGACCTCTTTTTCGTTATTAGCAATGGCGTCGTCAGCCTTTTTCGCCGTCTCAAAGTAAGCACGTTTTTTCTTTCCCGTTAGTGAATCCAAGCCAAAATCCACCTCCCAGCGCTCACGCTCATGCACGGTAACTTTTCGTTTTGTAGCCATATCTTATTGTCGTCAACGGTTGTCATTATTGTCGTCATCCGTCGTCACGTCAAGTGCCATAAAACTACCGTACAACTTCCCCACAACTCGCGCCTTGTTTTTTTCTGCCTTCCTTGTAAGGTATTGGAAATAGGTAAGTTTCAGAGGTAAAAGATGGTCGGGGCGGTGAGATTTGAACTCACGACCTTCTGAACCCCATTCAG
>CAZASC010000235.1:0-5234 GCA_964487695.1 uncultured Victivallales bacterium | reverse complement strand
GCATCAATCATCACACTGGAGGATCCAATCGAATCGGAGATAGATGGGATCACGCAAGTTCACGTCAGAGAAAGCGACAGTTGGGGATACTTTCAGGCCTTACGCGCATCGCTAAGACAGGATGTCAAAACGCTTGTTGTCGGCGAGATGCGTGATCCTGATGTCGTCCGTGTCACGCTGGACGCCGCGCTGACAGGACACAGGATCATTACCACGTACCATGCGGGCGACATTGCCTCTGTCTATTCGCGTATGCTGCATCAAGGGTTTGAACCTTTTCTTATTGCTTCCGCGATCACTGGAGTGGTTTCTCATCGGTTGGTTCAGCGCAAGGATGGAAAGGGACGAATACCGGTCGTAGGCGTGCTAACGCCTACGGATGAATGGCGTGACTTCGTCATTCAAAATCCAGGTTTGAGTCAATTACGCTCAAAACTTCGTGAATTTCCCTCGTCCGATCTTTTTGCAGTGGCCCAGCAAATGGTTGATGCAGGTTTGGTGGAAGAGGACGTTCTAAAGAAAATTTAGTGAAGACCGTTTGCCCGTCATTCACTAAATTACCCAGAGATGCCGGTTCACTGCGCTAAGAAATAAGCGGATGTGCCGCTGGGGAGGGGCATGATGCCGGCTTTGCCGGTAAGAAGCATTTCAGACGATTCCACTACGCCTTTGAGTTGCCCGGTGGCTTGGAGCACGAGGTTGCGCATGACGATCGGGGTGTAAGCGGGTGTGTGGCAGCTCAAGAGAAGAAACAGGGGGTTGCGGCTCAGCAGCTTTATACATTTGCTCAGAGTGTCGGTGAGATCGTTTTCAATTTTATAGACTTCGCCGGATTTACCCCTGCCAAAGGAAGGCGGATCGAGAATTATCCCGTCATAGTGCGAACCGCGGCGCAATTCGCGATCGAGAAACTTTGTAACGTCATCAACGATCCATCTTATGGGCGCGGAATCGAGACCGTTCAGTTGGGCATTTTCGCGGGCGCGGGCGACCATGCCTTTTGAGGCGTCGAGATGGCAGACCTGAGCGCCTGCAGCCGCCGCCGCGAGCGTGGACCCGCCTGAATATGCGAACAGATTCAGGATGGCGACTTTTTCACGCCTGTTCTGTTGTGCAGTGCCGATGGCGTGCTGGATCCATTTCCAGGAAGCACGCTGTTCCGGAAAGATTCCAAGATGTCCAAATGCTGTTGTGGAGAGCTTGAACTTCAGTCCGGTTACGGCGATGTTCCATGAGGCTGGAAGCGGGTTACGGCATGTCCAGGAGTTGCCGCTATCGCGATCGAACCACGCGTCGGCTTTGTCCCATTCGGATTGCGGCAGCGCGGGCTTCCAGACAGCGGACGCGGCTGGTCGGGCGAGCAAGTGGGGGCCGAATCGCTCCAGCTTGCGTCCGTCACCGCTGTCCAGCAGTTCATAATCATCCTGTCCCGCGTCTGTCATAAAGGCGATCTCTTTAAAGATTTCTCGCCAAGACGCCAAGAACGCCAAGGTCCATCAACTTTGTGCACTTTGCGCCTTTGCGAGAGTCATTCTTCAGTGGCAGCCTTGTACCCTAATCGTATGAGCTACGGTTTCCAAGACTATTTGACAGCCCTCCATCATTCTTGTTTAATTCAATCGCTGGATACAGGATGGATGTGTTAGTCGGGTCATGCTGTCAAAGAGATTGTAAATCGTGCGTATAAAAGCATTCCAAGCATTACGGCCGCCGGCAAAGATCGCGCATCTGGTTGCCTCTGTTCCGTACGACACGGTGAATACGGAAGAAGCCATCGAATTGGCAAGGGGAAACCCGCGCAGCCTGCTGCACGTTTCGCGATCTGAGATTGATTTGCCCGTTGGAACTGACCCGCATTCCGAACCAGTTTACGCTCGTGCGCTCCAGACTTTCGCGGAATTTCAGAGCAAAAGTATCCTTGTTCGTGAGCGAAAACCTCATTTGTATGTTTATCGTCAGATCATGGGCAAACACACGCAACGCGGCATAGTTGCCTGCTGTCATATTGAAGACTATGAGAAGAACATCATTCTGAAACACGAGAAGACTCGGCCCGAGAAAGAAAACGATCGCATGCGCCATATAAGCACGCTGAGGGCACATACAGGACCGGTTTTTCTCACTTATCGCGATAACATCGAGATTGATGAGATTGTGACCACTTTCGAGAAAAGCGCTCCACTTTATGATTTTACTTCAGTGGACGGCATCAAACACACCGTCTGGCGGATTTCTGACGACGCGGAAATGGTTGGACTGTTCAATAGGGTGCCAGTTTGTTATATTGCAGACGGACATCATCGTGCGGCAGCGTCCGTAAGGGTGGGAAATGAATACAGGCTTGCCAATCCCTCTCACACGGGTGCGGAAGAGTATAACTGGTTTCTTGCGGTTCTTTTTCCTGCGAGCCAACTTCATATTCTTCCTTACAATCGCTGCGTAAGCGATTTGAACGGTCTGACAAAGAAGACGTTTATCGATGCTGTGAAAAGGCGATTTAAGTTGGTGCGCGGTGCAAAGCAGAGTCCAGCGGGGGCGCGGAAGGTGAGCATGTATCTTGGCGGGGAATGGTACGCGATAGGCTGGGATCGCGTTGACGCCAAGGATGTCGTCTCTACTTTTGACGTGAGTGTTTTGCAGTCGCAACTGCTGGATCCAATTCTGGGGATCAAAGAGCCAAGAACAGACAAACGCATCGAATTCATCGGAGGCATAAGGGGCACCGGGGAACTCGTGAAACTTGTGGATTCAGGCAAGGCTGCGGTCGCTTTCTCGATGTTTCCTGTCAGCGTTGAAGATGTGATGACGGTCGCCGATGCTGGATTGACAATGCCGCCAAAAAGCACATGGTTCGAGCCGAAGCTGAGGTCGGGTCTTTTGATCCACACGTTCTAGTATAGAGTTTCATTCAGATATGCACTTATGAAGTGCATTGGTAGGGCCGGCTTTATGCCGGCCATAGCCGACGTAAAGTCGGCTCTACCAGAAAACATAGAGACAGATGTACAGGTAATTGCGAAACACTACACTTGTAGTGAAAGGATGCGACTATGATTGGCAACTTTGCTAGCGGGATGACGCAGGAGATTCGGAAACGTCACGCCCTCGTGGTCGCTATTGCCTTTGCTCTGTCCATACTTATTCACGGCGCGCTTCTCTATTGTTTTTTGGGAAGCAAGTTTGGCGTTACCATGGTCCCCACCAAGAATGCCGCGCACGAGCGAGCGCGGATGGAACCGATGCGAGTACTTGAAGTAAAAAGAGACGAACGGCCGATCGAGAGCCCAAGAACAAGCGGCGGTATGGCAGCCGACATTGCCGGCACAATCGCTCCCGTTGACCTCGCGAAAGAAGCCGAATCCCGCGCGCAGCCGGCTGACAAAGTGGCTATCGAGCCGCCGCCTCTGACCGCAACCAGTCTGGCTGGTGAGAAGCAGAGTCTGGCCGAGCCTAGCAAGCCGCCGCAGCGCGCCACATGGGACGCCAGACAGGAAATAATGACAGTGGAAAAGCACGTGGTCGGCGAGGGGGCCGATGCGTTGCGCAGGGAACGCATTCCGGACGTGGAACGCGTGGCAGCGGCGCCGGATGTTGTTATGCCGGTTGACCTTGATCAGATCAAACCCGCAGGACTGCCATCAGGCGGCGGCGCTGAAAATCTCGAACCGCCGAAATCCGACATCACTGAGAAGCCCATCGGAGGAGTTGTCTCGCCCCATCCCGATGTGTTGATCGGGCGTCCTGGTGGCAGCCGCATTGCTGGTGGCGGATCACACGCGGGCATCGGATCTGGAGTTGGCGGCGGCGGCCTGTTTGATGAGACATCAACTAATGGCACACCGTACAAGGCGATAGAGAACCAGCTTGTGGCGGAAGTCTATGTATACAAACCCACGCTTGATTTCAAATATGCCTATTTCAAGATGGAAATAAGACGCGCCGGAGCGGAAAAACTGCCAGTGATCCCCAAGGACGTTTTGCTTGTTCAGGACAGTTCCAACAGCATGGCTGAGCAGCGTTTGCACTTTTGCAGGGAAGGGCTCGTACGATGCCTTGCTGAGATCGGGCCGCAGGACCGGTTCAATGTCATTTCGTTTAGCGAAAAGTCTGATCCATGCTTCAACGATTGGGCTGACAACAAACCGGAGAATATCGAGCAAGCGAAGAAATTCATCGCCGGGATGAAGCCAGCTGGCAACACAGACATTCTTGAAGGAATCGAAGACCTTCTGAAGATGAACCGAATCGCAGGCAGGCCGGTGGTGGCCCTAGTGGTAACCGATGGCCGCTCTACGACAGGAACGACAGCGACATCGGATATTATCGGTGAATTCAGCAAAATAAATGATGGTGCGATATCGCTATTCACGGTGGGCACGGTTCAGACTGCCGATCCATATCTCCTCGATCTCGTGAGCTATTGCAACAGAGGCGACTCGACCATAGTCACTGGCGGACGATGGGACATTGCCGATGTCCTGCAGAATTTCATGCGGGAATTCAGCCGGCCTGTACTGTCGGAGGTGCGTTTCCGGTTTGCGCGCGGCAACTATTACGAGGTTTACCCTGTGCTGACTAGTAATCTCTATCTGGATCGCCCCCTTGTTTTGTACGGCCGCATGGCAAAGGATTCGAAAAAGATCGTTTTCCAGGCAGTCGGAAAAGCGGGCGACGTCAATTGCGACATGGTCTTCGATCTCGATCTGGACAAAGTGGCAAAGCCCGGAGACAGCGAAATAAGGAGCAACTGGGCAAAACAGAAGATATATCATCTCATTGGCGAGCAGACCCGCAAGGGCGACGCAAGTGTTATGACCGAGATCGGCGACACGGCCGCAACATATGGAATAAAGATTCCATACAAAGGAAGATTCTAGCCTGCACGGATCATCGGCGATATGCCGCCGGAAAGGGCTAAACTGTTACCACGCGGCCTCGCGGGCCGTTTTCCTATTTGTGAATCTTTCCCGTCTTCTGTAGCCGTCCTCCGCGAGGGCGGATGTTTTTCAGCGGAATCGAATTTTGAACGTTGAACGCTCTTCTCTCTCCGCCCAAACGCCAATACGCCTCCTCCGTCCGAATCGAATAATGCCTTATACGAATCTGATTGTGAATCTGCATGAGCAGCTCCCCGAATTGCACCGCGACATTTTTAGCGTCAACCCGATCCGGCATCTCACTGTCTGGCGTCACGCGACGACTGAACCATGGGCGCGCGCCTCCAGACGGCTTGC
>CAZASC010000234.1:0-5250 GCA_964487695.1 uncultured Victivallales bacterium | reverse complement strand
TCGGACCCCGCGGCCGCTATCGAAAAAGCTTCGGCCGCGCACATGCAGGCAGTGGCCAAGCAGCTCAAAAAATCCGCGCGCGTGAGCCGCTGACCGAGGAGAGCCGGCGTTCCTCCGCGGCACCCCGCGCCAGAGTCGGCGAGAAGGCCGCCTGAGCGGCGTCTTCCAGGAGCTTGGCGTTATAGCGGTGGACCGCGGCCGGGGCTGGAGATCTTACGCACAGCAGCGCCGCCGGCACTCCCGCGCAAAACGCCCCGTAAAGAACTCGCCAACCGCGAGAAGCGGCTGCGCCGGAATCACGCGCCGCCGGCCTGCCCAGCCAGGCCAAGCCCAGCATCACCGCCAAACCGGGCGCCAGCGACCAAGCCCCCGGCAGGAAACGGGCGGCCCCAAGGTTCTCCGCCCAATAGCCGTAATGGAGCAGAGGAAGAAGGCACTCGACGATGGGATTCTCGATATAGGACGGCGTGTGCGGCATCACCGCCTGGGCGGCAAGGATCTGCAGCAGAGACAGCGTCCCAAGCGGGATGAGCCAGCGACGATCCAGGGCGAAGGCCATGGGGAAAGCCAGAAAGGGTAAAGCGCAGACCATATAACGCGGGCCGAACGACCACCCCCCGTGCCAGGCGTAAAAGCCGGCGTTGGCCAAGAGAACGCCGCAGACGGCAACAGCCAGGAGCCAGAATTCATCCCTGCGTCCTTCTCCGCGTCGATGCAAGGCGGCGAATCCGGGCAGCGCCATCAACAGGACCGGCATGATGAAGAACAACCCCCGGGACGGAGAGAACAAGAGCCTCAGCAGATTCGCCGGGCGAGGGAGGGCGACCCCCAGGAATCCCTGCCGCCAGTTCTCGCCGAATCCCGGGCCCATAAGCGCGTAGGAGAGGCGCCACGGCAGACCGAAGCAGGCCGTGTCATAGGCCGCCAGCAGGAAAAGGCAAAGCCCCAGCCCTAAGAGAAAGGCCGCCCGCATTTGCCAAGAGCGGCCGCGCCGCCAAGCGTAGACGGCCAGAGCCAGGGCTATCCAGCCGCAAAGATAATCCGAGAGCGCGGCGAGGCCGGCCAGCAGGCCGGCGCCCAGCCAAGGCCAGCCGGAACTTCCTTGTCTTGGTCCAAGGCGCCAGAGCACGGCGAACGAACAAAAAGCCAGACTGGCTGCGGTTTGGTGGCCGCTGAAAAGAGAGGCGTGCAGCCAAGCCAAGGTGCCGAAAGCGTATGCCAGCACGGCCAGATAAGCGTCGAGCGCCGAGACTCCCATCGCGAGCAGAAGGCGGTACCAGACCAGCCCCATCAGCGCGAAAGGCAAAGAGGAAGCCCAGAGTCTTATAAGATAAATGGCGCGTGATGACAGCGGCGGGTCCCTCCGGATCGGAGTCCATCGCCGAAGCGCTTCGTAGAAGGGCAGGGCCAAGAGAGGGGCGCCGATAGCCTTGTTGGAAAAAGTCCGGCCGTCGTGGAGGGATACGTCGACGGTGTCGCCCGCGTAGCGCCCGATATCGAGCCGTCCGTAGTCCACGACTGAGCTGAGCAGCAGATAACGGCTCAAGGTGTTGTCATATTCCACGGGGTGCCGGAAATAGGAGGCGGAAAAGAAGAGCAATAGAAAAATGATTATTTCCGAACGGCTGCGCGCGATCATGTTCCTCAATGATATCAAACGGGAGTCTAGGGAGGGTCTAAAGTCCCGCCGCTGAATGGGCCCAATCGCGGCGCTGCCCTGCCCTTTGGACCCGGGACGGGAACCAGGCCGGAGGCTATCCTGTCCCTATGAAAGCAATCCTCATCCTGCTGATCTCTTTAGCTTGCGCGCTCGCTTCTCCCTGCGCGGCTCAAATCCAGTTGGAGATGCGGCTGGCGACGGTGTCTCCAATCGTTCGCCTGGCTCCGATGCAGGGCGCCGCCTTTGTGACGCAGACCAGCCTGTCGCCCGTGAAACTCGCGGCCATGCCGATTTCCGTCGCGGCTCCCGCGCCTGTCTCCCCCTCCGAACCCTCTGTCATGGCGGCCGCCCCGGCAGTTGCCGCCGTTGTCCCGGAGTCCGTGCTTCCAGCCGCGAATGAAAAAAGCCTGGCCGCGGCCATCAAGTCTGAGACTCCTGTCGCGGAGCGATCGGCGGCCTTGACCCATGTTTTCGACGGTCTCGCCGCGGCGCCGGCCATGCCTGGCCTGCCGGGCGGGGCCGTGGAGATGATCAACGGGGCCTACGGATTCTACTCCTGGCTGGCCGGACAGCCCGGAGTCTCCGGCTCGCCGCAAGCCTTGGCCAATATCCTCCTGGCGGCTCTGCCGGCATTGCAGAAAGGTCCGGTCATCGTGATGAAGGACGCCGCCAGCCTTACGCTGCTCTGCGCCGACGATGCCTCCGCCCCGCCTATCATTATCCCGCTGACCGACGATATTTTGGACAAACCTTCCTCGCCTCAGGCGAATATCCTGGTGCAACGCCTTGAGCAATCCAAGGATTTAGACCGTTCCGAAGGTGGCGTCAACATGCGCGTGGCCGGGTTGATGGCTAAGCTGGCGGCCATCGCGGCCGAGGCCCCGGCGGAATCGAAAACCGAGGCCAAGGCACCTTCCGAGCCCCTGCCTGATCCGCTGCGCCAGCCGCGCGCCTATATGGAGCGGCTGCTGCGCGACGCGATGCGCGAATCGGACCCGCTGGAAGCCTTGAAGATGCTGAGCCACGCCCGCCAGGAGGCGCGCCGGCACCTGAACTACCAGGAGGCTTCGCGCTTCTTGGAGCGGCTCCTGGGAGGAGCCCAGCTTGTGGCCCGCCAATTCATCCCCGGACTGTTGGAGCAAGCCCAGAATGCCGCGGGAGACCATGACCGGACCAAGGCGGACAAGCTCCTCAACGCGGCGCTGGAATTCTGCGAGTACTCTCCGGGCTCGAAAGCCGCGGTGGTTGCGGCCTACCAGCAAGCCCACAACACCTTGGAGATACTCGACCACTACGGGATGATAGACGAGAAGACCGGCCTGCCCCTCCCCGCTCCTGAGGCTCCCGCCCAGGCGCCCGACCAGTCCGCGGCTTTGGAAAACTAGCGGCGCGGCTGGCCGCTAAACGCCTCAACCTATTTCTGGGGCGGCTTAGTCCCCAGGACCTTGTGCAAAGTGAGCGCGAAAATGTTGAGGGGAAGCGGCTTGGCCAGGACCTCGACCACGTTGCCCTCCCGGCGGAACATCTCCTTGGTCGACTCATCGAGCTTTCTGCCCGTGACCATGACGACGGGAATGGCGCGTTGGTCCGTTCCCTGCAAGCCGCGGATCAACTCATAGCCTCCCTGGGACGGCATCATCAAGTCCGTGATGATGAGGTCCGGATGGAATTCCGTGACCACCTGGGCGGCGATGGCGCCGTCGGCGGCCGTGGCCACGATGAATCCCTCCTGCTGCGCGCCCATCTCCAAGAGCCCGCGGATGCTCTCGTCGTCATCGACGATCAGGATGCGCTTGTCCTTCGGTTCGGCTAGGGGCTCGTCCTGCGATTCCATAGTATTTCTCCAGTGAGAATCACCCGCGGAACTCCGCGGAACTCTGCTTGCGCGGCATGATGATGCCGATGGTCAATCCGACGAGGAATCCGACGGCGCCTCCCGCGATGGTCCCGACGGGACCCGCAAGGCTGCCGATGATGGCGCCCCCGCCGCCCCACAAGAGCGTTTCCAGCTTCACACCCTCGCTGATGCCGCCGCCCCCGCCGGGACCATCGCCGCCATTGAAGACCGGCACACGTTTGAGCTGAGCTGCGTCGTTCGATATCAGGCTGGGAGCGGAGCTTCGCAAAGAGTCGTCTCTTGAGGCCTGCCGGTCATAGGATTGCGCCAGCGCCGAAGCGGACAAGACTAAAGACAGGCAAATTGTTCCAGCGGACAGTTGAGTTGCTTTCATAGCACGCAGGACAGCCGATTGGGGATTATACCAGTAATTTCCTGGCGCATGGCCCTCACTCGTAATGGAGGGACTCGATAGGATCGAGCCTGGCGGCTTGGTAGGCCGGATAGAGGGCGAAGAAGAACGAGGTCGCCGCGGCGATGGCCATGGAAGCGATGACGTGCGCCGCTGAAATCTGGGCCATGCGCTCGGCCCGCGGCGCGAGATAGGTGACCGCCGCGATGCCCAGCCCCGCGCCCGTGATCCCGCCCAGGCAGCCGAGCATCGTCGCCTCCACGAGGAATTGCGCCACGATATCCGTGCGCGTCGCGCCCAAGGCCCTCCGGATGCCGATCTCGCGGATGCGTGAGAAGATGGTGGCCAAGGTCACGTTCATGATCCCGATGCCGCCGGCCAGGATGGCCACAAGGCCGATAACGGCCACAGCCATGGCGTAGGCCCGGATTTCGGCCATGACCCCTTGCGACAATTCGCGGACGTCGCGGATCTCAAAATCAGGCTCTCCCCGATGCAGACTCGTGAGCAGAGCCTCGATGCGCCGTCGATACAGGCCCCCGGTGGCTTCGTTGCCCGTATCCACATGGATCTGTTCCACTTGGTCCGCCCCGCCCAGACCGCCTCCCTGAGCCAGGCATTGACGAAAAGTGCTCAGCGGGACAAACACGATGTTGCCGGCGAACCGGTCCCACCCCAGGCCGAACCATCTGGGATCCAAGTCCCGGGGCGGCGACACCAGCACTCCCACGACGGTGAAGAGGTGCTCCCCCAGACGGACCTGCCGGCCCAGGAGGTCCTGATGCTTCACGACCTTGGCGAAGGGATGCTCCGCGACCCGGCTGGCCCACCACTGCCTCTTGAACCAGCCCCCGGGCTGGAGCAGGACGCAGACGCGCGCGGCGGAGCGCATGTCGTAATCGTTGAGGAACCGCCCGCGTACCCTATAGACCCATTCCCGCCGCCGGAATTCCGAGGTAACGCCCATCACTCTGATGTCGTCGTTCTTAAACTTCTCGAACATGACCCTGACGCCATACCGATTGACGAACGGAGAGACCATGTAGAGCTCCGGCATGGCGCGCCTGATGCGTTCGGCATCCTGCCAAGTCAGTCCCCGGGAAAGGTTTCGCGACACATAGCCTCCCCATTTGTCGCTCACGAACAGCCGACCCGGCCCCACGAGTTGAAGGGCCTTCTGCATGCGTTTATTCATGCCCGCGACCTGGGAAAAGGTATAGACCATGGCCGCCACGCCGAAGGAGATCGCCACGCAGGTCAGGGCGGAACGCACCTTATGGGAGGCGATCTCGATCCAGCCGGTGCGCAAGGCCTCAGCGACTCGCAAAATTCCCCCTATTC
>CAZASC010000233.1:2274-5253 GCA_964487695.1 uncultured Victivallales bacterium | reverse complement strand
GACAGCTTCATGTATGGACAAACATCGCTCTTGGATTGCTGTTTCGATCAAGAGTTGACGATTGTGCGGGGAGATGCCAGGGATGAGGCGTTGATGAAGAAGTTGGTCAAGCAGTCTGACGTCATTATCCCGCTTGCGTGTCTTGTCGGCGCGCCGATTTGCGAGAGAAAACCCGTCGAAGCGAGAACGATCAACCTCGATGCCGTCAAGATGCTGCTGGATTTGAGCAGCAAGGATCAACTCGTCATTTCGCCCACAACCAATAGCGGCTATGGCATAGGGCAGGATGGAGTTTATTGCACAGAAGAGACTCCGATGAATCCGGTTTCGCTCTATGGCAGACTGAAGGTCGAATTGGAGAAGCATCTTCTGGATTCAGGACACGCAATTTCCCTGCGGCTGGCAACGGTATTCGGCGTAAGCCCGCGAATGAGGCTGGATTTGCTCGTTAATGACTTCACTTACAGGGCTGTCACAGATCGTTTCGTCATTCTGTTTGAAGCTCATTTCAAGCGCAATTATTTACACGTGAGAGACGTGGCGCGCGCGTTCATGCATGCCATGAACAAGTTCGACAAAATGAAGAACGAACCGTATAACGTTGGGCTAAGCTCTGCCAATCTATCGAAAATGGAGCTTTGTCAGGAGATCAAGAAACAAGTGCCCGACTTCTGTATCATGGAATCGGAAGTGGGCAAAGATCCTGACCAGCGCAATTACATTGTGAGCAACGAGAAGATCGAGAAGACCGGTTTCTCGGCTGAAGTGTCGTTGCGGCAGGGCATAACGGAACTGATCAAGGGGTATCAAGTGATCAGAAGAAACCAGTACGGCAACGCTTGAACAGGATGGACACATGATTATCAGCCGCACGCCATTTCGAATCTCATTCTTTGGGGGCGGCACCGACTATCCCGTCTGGTACGAGAAGCACGGTGGCGCGGTTCTCTCCACTGCAATCAACCGCTATTGCTACATCTCGTGCCGCTATCTCCCGCCCTTCTTCGATCACAAGCACAGGATCGTTTATTCCCAAATCGAGTCCGTTCGCACATTGGACGAGATCAAACATCCGGCGGTACGGGAATGTTTGCGTTTCCTGAACGTATCCGATGGCGTGGAAATACATCATGATGGCGATCTTCCGAAGCAGACCGGATTGGGCTCGAGTTCGTCATTTGCGGTTGGACTGATACATGTCCTGCACGCTCTACGCGGACAGATGGTCATGCAGATGCAGCTCGCAAAAGAGGCCATCCATGTGGAGCGGGATATGTGCGGCGAGACAGTCGGTTGTCAGGATCAGGTCGCAGCTGCGTACGGAGGATTGAACCATGTTCGGTTTGCGTCAGGAGATGTGATTACAGTCCAGCCCGTCACGCTCACCGCTCAACGCCTGGAGTTTTTCCAGCGTCATCTCATGTTGTTCTTTACCGGCTTCTCGCGTTTCGCGTCGGAAGTTGCCGCCGAGCAGGTAAGGAACACACCAACCAAGGAAAAGGAATTGGCAACAATCCATGAGTTTGTGGGCCTGGGCATAAAGATTCTGACGGACGGCGCTGATATCACGGATTTTGGACGTCTTCTTCACGAAGGATGGAAATTGAAACGTTCGTTAAGCAACCGGGTGTCGAACGAACAGATAGATGCCATTTATGATGCTGCCTTGAAGGCTGGAGCGATCGGTGGCAAGCTCTGCGGAGCTGGTGGAGGTGGCTTCCTTCTGCTCTGCGTCGAGCCGGACAAGCATGCGGTTGTAAGGAAGGCGCTTGCCAATTATTTGCATGTGCCATTTGGAATTGAACCGCTTGGGTCGCAGATCATTCTTTACCAGCCGGACAGTGTCGAGCAATAGAAAGGCAGGGAATCCGTCACCATGAAACTTAGCTGGCCGCTAATGGAGGATAACATAACCAGACAGGATCTGGGCGCCGTAACGCGTTTCCTTAAGACGCAGCCTATTCTGACCCAGGCAGGCAATGTAAGCGCATTCGAAAATGAATGGTCGAAATGGCTCGGAGTCAAACGCAGCGTATTTGTGAACTCCGGTTCTTCGGCCAACTTCATAACCATGGCAGCAATCCGGCATATGTTCGGCAAAGGCGAGGTCATCGTGCCAACGTTGACATGGGTCTCCGATATCTCATCGGTTTTGTACAACGGGATGGATCCTGTCTTTGTTGATATAAATCCGCACACTCTGGGTATGGCCGAGTCCGAGGTAATTGCAAAGATCACGCGCCGTACCAAGGCGGTTTTTCTTACTCACGTTCTGGGGTTTAACGCGCTCAGCACGGGGTTGTTAAAAGCACTGAAGCGTCGGAATATTCCTCTCATCGAAGATGCATGCGAGTCTCACGGTGCGACATTCAAGGGGCGAAAGATCGGCACTTTCGGACTCGCATCAAACTTCTCGTTCTATTTTGCGCATCACATGAGCACGATCGAAGGCGGTATGATTTGCACTGACAACGAGGAAGTCTATCAGATGGCAAGAGTCCTGAGATCGCATGGCATGGTTCGGGAGTCAACTTCCGCCGCGTTCAGGGAGAAATACGAAACGAGGCACAAGGATCTGAATCCCAAGTTCATCTTCGCGTTCCCTAGTTGCAATTTTCGCAGCACAGAGATTAACGCTGTGATCGGCAGGTCTCAGTTGAAGAATCTGGACAGGAACAACGCCCGGCGGGTCAGAAATTTCGAGATATTCCTCAATGGTTTGGATCCGTCTTTGTATCGAACCGACCTGAAGACCGATGGCAGTGTCAATTACGCGTTTGTTCTAATCCTTAAACGGGCAGACACGGCTCTGCGCGATGCGGTCATGAAGGTCATGGATGCCCACGGCATCGAATACAGGCGCGGCACGTCCGGAGGCGGGAATCAACTTCGCCAACCGTATCTGCGTGGCATCGTTCCTCATAGGGCGTGGCTCAAATATCCGGAAGTTGAGCATGTGCATTTTTATGGATTCTACAT
>CAZASC010000233.1:0-2174 GCA_964487695.1 uncultured Victivallales bacterium | reverse complement strand
GGGCGTGGCTCAAATATCCGGAAGTTGAGCATGTGCATTTTTATGGATTCTACATAGGGAATTTCCCGTCTCTTGACAGGAAACGTATTGTCGAACTTTGTGCCTTGCTCAACAATGCAGGGTGATCCAGATTTTGTCACAAACTAATGCTGAATGCCCAAGGATGACTATATCACCGCAGATTGTTGAACGGATGTATAAATCGCTCCGCCGAATCCGAAGGGTTGAGGAGGAGATCATACGTGTTTACCCGACGGACAAGATCACCAGCCCTGTTCATCTTTCAATAGGCCAGGAAGCGGTGTCGGTTGGCGTGTGTGAGGCGTTGACACCAGACGATGTTGTTTTTGGCAATTATCGGGGGCACGCGCTATATCTTGCAAAAGGCGGGGATCTGAATCAGATGATAGCCGAGCTCTATGGCAAAGTCACGGGCTGCGCAAGAGGCAAGGGTGGATCCATGCATTTGACGGATGTGAAGCATGGCGTAATGGGCATGTCGGCGGTCGTAGGAAGCACCATACCTGTATCTGTCGGGTATGCGTATGCACTCAAATTGCAGGGGAAGGGCTCGGTTGTTGCCAGCTTTTTCGGGGACGGAGCCGTCGAAGAAGGCGTTTTTGTCGAGAGTGTAAACTTCGCAGCGCTAAAGCGTTTGCCTGTGCTCTTTGTGTGCGAAAACAATCTCTACGCAATTCACTCGCATATCAAGAACAGGCAGGCCAACACTGACATCTCGGCGCGCGTGCGCGCCATGGGTGTTCCGGCGGAGCGATTTGAGAATGACGATGTATTCAAGATTCATTCCCGCGCAATGGAAGTCGTCGCCGAAATGCGCGCCGGTAAAGCTGGTCCACATTTCTTCGAATGCATGACGTATCGCTGGAAAGAGCATGTTGGTCCCGGCGACGATTATCACTTGGGCTACAGGAAGAAATCCGATGCCGAGCAATGGATCGGAAGGGATCAAGTCAAGTTTGTAGCCGATATGTTGAAGGCGGACAGCAGGGCAGCCATCGAAAAGGATGTGGAGCAGACTATCGCAGAAGCGTTCAGATTTGCAGAGACAAGCCCGTTTCCTGTCGCTGAGGATTTGTACAAAGACGTTTTCAAGGAGAACTAGATGGTACGTGAGCTGTCTTTCATAGATGCCATTCGCGAGGGAACGGACCAGCAAATGGCCGCCGATCCGAGTGTCATATTGTTCGGCTTGGGAGTTGATGATCCGAAGGCAATTCTCGGGACAACGCGCGGGCTGGCCGAGAAATACGGGCCGGCCCGGGTATTCGACACGCCTCTCTCTGAAGACGCCATGACAGGTGTCGCGATAGGCGCGGCAATGGCCGGGCTGCGCCCGATTCATGTTCACATACGAATGGATTTCCTTCTTCTTGCCATGAATCAGTTGGTGAACATCGCCGCGAAGGCACGCTACATGTACGGCGGCCAGGTTTCCGTACCACTTGTTGTACGTTCGATCATAGGCAAAAGTTGGGGGCAGGGCCCGCAACATTCCCAGGCGCTGCACCCTTTGTTCATGCACGTTCCGGGGCTGAAAGTCGTTGCTCCGTCCACGCCGCACGATGCGAAGGGCTGCCTGATAGCGGCGATTAGAGACGATAATCCTGTCATGTATGTCGAACAGAGAATGCTGCATTTTCAAAAGGGACCTGTTCCTGAGGAATCTTACGAGATGCAGCCAGGGCGCGCCAGAATCACAGGGGAAGGCAAAGACATTACCATAGTGGGCATTTCATATATGCAACTGGAGGCGTTGAGGGCTAGATTCGAGCTGGAGGCAGTTGGAATCAGCGCCGAGGTCATAGATCCCGTATGGTTGCAGCCTTTGGACATCGACACTATCTGCCAGTCTGTATTGAAAACAGGCAGGTTGCTGGTTGTGGACAATGCGTGGTTGCCATGCGGGGCCTCAGCGACAATTGTTGCCTCCGTTGTGGAACGGGTGCAGCATCAAAGGCAGGTGCTTGTGAAGCAGATGGGATTTGAGCACGTCCCGTGCCCGACATCGGCGTTTCTCGAGAAGCTGTTCTATCCCAGCGCGAGGACGATTGCCGCCGCGGCATATTCCATGCTAAATGGGGGAAATAACGATTGGATGCCGAAACAGACGGATTATCCGGAAACAATAGCGTTTAAAGGGCCTTTTTAGCCAG
>CAZASC010000232.1:0-5260 GCA_964487695.1 uncultured Victivallales bacterium | reverse complement strand
TCGTTCAAGGCAAGAAGGAAGACGATGTAGCAGGTATCGGCCATTGTGAAGAGGGCGTAATTTACATTGAGGAATCTGTAGGCTATTGGCGTCAGTTGGCGGTCATGCGTAGACAGATCGGCGGACACGAACCGACATTTTTGGATTAATCCCATAGTGGTCCTGCCAGAGTCTCTCAAACCTGGCACTCAAACAACGGAGGCAAGGTCGTTGTTGCATGCAAGCTCCGAAATGAAGGGGTTCCGATTCAAGCGCTGGTCTCAGGCTTCAGCCAGTCGGAAGAGTGCTTTTCAATTGCAATCCTCACCAGTTGGCTCCGCGTTCTCACTCCCGCCTTGTGAAAGAGTTCCTGAATGGCAGCCTTGATGGAGCTTTCCGATACTCCCAGGTTCCACGCAATCTCCTTGTTCGTGAGTCCGTCGAGAATGCCGTGCATGACCTCGTTTTGGCGCGAAGTGAGCGGCCGCTGGTGTTCCACCTGTTGAGTCTGGACGTTTCTTGCGGAAACCAGAGATCGTAGGGTTTCCGGTTCCAGCCAGATTCCGTTGTTCGCAACCGTGCGAATGGCCTCCACAAGCTGCTCGGGATTTCTCTGCTTCAAGAAAACTCCGCATGCTCCGGCTTCCATGGTTTCGAGAGTCGCGGCATCGTTCATGCCCGCTGTCACCATCAGGATCTTCACCTGCTGCCGGCAGCTTTTCAGTTCCTTGATGAAGCTGGAGCCCCGCTCCTCGCCAAGATCGTAGTCCAGCAGGACCACATCTGCGAGCGAACTGGAAAGTGCTGAGATTGCCTCGGCCGCGGTCCCGCACTGACCCACAACGCGAAAGCCGGGAGCTGATTCAAGAAGGCGGCTAAGGCCCTCGCGAAACAGGTTGTGATCGTCAACCATCAGGATTCTGGTCTCGTCCATCACAATTCACTTTCGGGTGTCATAGCCTGTGTCAAATCCACTATAAAGCAGGCGCCGCCAGTAAGAGGCAGGTATCGCAACTCGCCGCCAAAGGAGCGCATGAAGGCGCGGGACAGGAAAAGGCCAAGGCCGGTTTTCTCAGCTCCGACCTGAAATGGGCGAAAGAGATGCTCGGGATGGGCGACACCTCCCGCATTGTCGGAGAATTCGACATGGACCCGATCTCCCTCGCTTCTGGCAGTAACAAAGAAAAGACGCTGATCTCTTTTCGAGAGGGCTCTGATGGTATTTGTGACCAGGTTCAGAAACACCTGCATCAGGCTTGTCCGGTCAGCCCAAACCAGGGGTAGACCCGGCTCCACAATCCATTGCGTGAGAATCCCTTCCTCCTGTAACAACGGTGTCACCACGATTTTCAACTCGTCCAGAAGAATGGTGGGATCAACTTCCGTAGCCGGGGTAGTTGTCTGGCTGACATTCCCGCTCGCAATTCGTTCAAGTGCTATCGCGAGACTTCCCAGCGCCTCGAAGTCTTTGTTACCGGCAAGCAATCCGCCGTGTGCGAGATTCTGATGAACGACGGCGATCGCTCCACACACATTGCGCATTTCATGAAAGACCGCCGCAACCGCAATCCGCGATCCAGAGAGCAGCTGGTTGAGGCCGGATACCTCATGGGCCCTAAGATATTCGGAAGCATCAAGCACCATTGCGGTCAGTCGAGTTCCTTCGTTTGTCCGATAGGTCGAGAAACATATCTCGGCAAGAAAAGTCTCTCCGTCTTCGCGCTGGCCTCGGGCCTGCATCACGGTGCGAAGGAGCTGTTGCGACACGCTTTGGAGTGAGATATTTGTCAACGCGGGAAAATGACGATAAATCAGCCGTCCAGGTAGTCCTCGCTGGGGAACGCCCAGCAAACGGTGAGCGGCGTCATTCGCCATCAATATACAGCCGTCCGCATCCGCTGTGAGAATGGCAACTGGGCTGCTCTCGATCAGTATCCTCAATTGCTCTTCAGTCTCACGGCGCGCGTCTCTTTCGAGCTCGATCGCGTGAATGTGCTCAAGGGTGACTTTGCGGTTGTTGTCCACTTCGCGAACGAATAAACCTGTTCCAACAAACGCGGCAAAGTAGAGCACATCTCTGGAGGTGCCGGTGCGCAGGTTCCATGCAAGATCGCTGAAGACTTCAGCCAGCAGAGTGCACAGCGCAGCAACTCCGACGATTGAGACGCGGCCCACCACACCCCCAACCATCACCATGGGAATCAGATAGAGGAAGCCAAGCGGAATTTCCGCGATCACGCGCCAATCCAGCAGCGCAATGGCCGCAATCGTGACCGCCGCTCTAAGCAGGACCGATCGCCTCGTTCCCTTGAAGAGCATTCCGTACATTCAAGCCTGTCTAGCCGCAACCATCAAGAATGTGCGACTGCTTGAATTCTAGAGAAGCACTACGACGAAGTTTATAAGGATCATCCAAAGATCTGACATTTGTCCAAAAGATAGGTCGAGCGTGGCCGAAAGATGGATTGACGCGACTGAAAGATAGCGCCGCAACTTTCAAGGTTACCTCTATGCTGAGGCTGTTCCCGGCCAACTCGATGCATCTTTGCGCGTGCCGGCTTCCTATTTGAATAGTCCCTTTTATGCGATATCCGAGGACACTCATGCAAATTCTGAAATTCCTGCGCGGACCTGTGACCAGCGCAGCTTCCGCAGGGTTGATGCTGGCTTGCAGCTTGCCCGCGGCCGCGCAACAGGCCCTCACCTGGGATGAGGTAAAAGCAAAGTTTGAATCGGTAAACCCGGTGTTGAAATCGGATCAAGCCAATGTCGACGAGATGAAGGCTGAGGAGATTACAGCCTTTCTCCGCCCCAACCCTCAGTTCACCTTGACGGCAGATGGCACTCAGATCGCTCCCCGCTCCGGAACCTGGACTCCGACGCGGGGCACCTACGAAGTTCCCAACTTCAGTTATTTGCACGAGCGCGAACACAAGCGCGAACTGCGGCTGGAGAGTGCGAAGGAAGGCACGCGGATTACTGAGTCTCAGCATGAGGATCTCGAACGCAATCTGATCTTCGGGCTGCGTTCGGCATTTGTACAGACACTTCAGGCCAAGGCCGTGCTGGAACTGGCTAAGGCCGACCTTGAGTACTACGACAAGATCATCGACATTAGCCGCGCCCGCTTTAAGGCAGGCGATCTTGCGAAGATCGATCTGGCCCGGATCGAGCTTCAGCGCGTGCAGTACGAGTCTGAAATCGAGACCGCAATCGTCAATTTACGCCAGCAGAAGATTCAGCTCCTGCTGCTGCTTGACGACCGCACACCTGTTGACAAGTTCGACGTGAGCGGGAAGTTCGACCTGGGTCCAGACCTGCAACCTCTGGGCGATTACCACCAGGTAGCGCTCGACAACAGGCCGGATTTGCAGGCCGCGATCCAGACCATCGAACAGTCGCAGACCAATCACAAGCTCGCCATCTCCAACGGTTCCACCGATCCGACCTACAGCGCGTGGTACACGTACAACTCCTCGAACAACAACCCGAACGGCATCCAGACTCTCGGCCTCAGCGTGAGCATCCCTCTGCGCATCTTCGACAAGAACCAGGGTGAGAAGAAGCGCACGCTCATCGACATCGACAGAAGCACGCAGGCTGCCGAGGCGGCCAAGGCGCAGGTCTTCAGCGACGTGGACACCGCCTACGAATTGGTCCGCACCAACATTGCGTTGATCAAGCCATACAAGGCGCAGTATCTCGATCAATCGGTCTACGTGCGCGACACCGTAACTTTCGCCTACCAGCACGGAGGGGCATCGCTGATGGACTTTCTCAATGCACAGAGCGACTACCGAGTCGTTCAGCTTGCGTATTTGCAGTTGATTGGGGCGTATATGACGGCCGAGGGCCAGATGAACCTTGCCGTAGGGCACGAGGTGTTCAATGACAACTAAGTCTCTTCTGCTATTTTCCTGCTGCCTTGCTGTCTGCGTCTCTGTTACGGCTTGCAAAAAGGAAATGAATCCGGCGGACGCTGCGCCGCCCTCGCCTCAAATCATTCCGTCCGGCGACATGAGCCTGGTTGCCGTCGATAAGCCCGACCAGTTTCCGCTGGTTGCGGCAGAAACACGGGAGGCGCCGTCGGAGTTGAATGTCACCGGTGCGGTCTTCCCCGATGTTGCGCGTGAGATTCCGGTCATCTCGCTGGCCAATGGCCGCGTGGTCGATATCAAGGCCCGCCTTGACGACTATGTGAAGAAAGGTGACCTGCTCATCAAAGTGCAAAGCCCCGATATCGCCGGAGCGTTCGACGTCTATCTCAAAGCCGTCAACGACGAGCGCATGAATAACCTGCAGTATGTGCGTTCGAAAACTCTCTTCGAACATGGCGCAATCTCGCAATCCACGCTGGAGCAAGCCGAAGACGCGGAGAAAGACTCGCAAGCCGATCTGAACGCGGCGGAAGAGAACTTGAAAGTTCTCGGCGTGGACAGGAATCACCCCAGCGCCATCGTCAATGTTTATTCCCCCATCTCCGGGGTCATCATTGCGCAGAACGTGACGCAGTCTGCTGCTGCCGGTGTGAACCTGTCCGGATCGGCTACGGCGTTTACAGTCGCAGACTTGAGCTCCGTCTGGGTCATCTGCGATGTCTACGAAAACGACATCCCAAGAATTACGCTTGGTCAAACCGCGCAGCTTCACCTCACCGCGTACCCCGACAAAGTACTGACGGGCCGTGTAAGCGACATCGGCCCCGTGCTCGATCCCAACATTCGCACCGCCAAGGTACGCATCGAGATACCGAATCCCGGCAACATCCTCAAGCTGGGCATGTTTGTCACGGCGACCTTCGAAAGCAAGACCAAAGAGAAGCACGCCGTAGTGTCAGCCGATGCGGTGCTGCACCTGCACGATCGCGATTGGGTATTTGTACCTTCAGGTGACAAGCAGTTTAAGCGGGTTGAAGTGCGGGCCGGCAGGATTCTGCCAGGCAATAAGCAGGAGCTGCTTTCGGGCATCAACCCCGGTCAACCGGTGGTCTCCAACGTTCTTCAGCTTGAAGCCACGCTGGAGGCGCAATGATTGAGAAACTCGTAGACTTTGCGCTGAAAAACCGCTTTCTAGTGCTCGGCGCCGTGGTGATTCTCCTCGTCTGGGGCGGAATTTCCTTCCACAACCTCCCCGTCGATGCCTATCCCGACGTCGCGGACAATTACGTCAACATCATTACCCAATGGCCGGGGCACTCGGCCGAGGATATCGAAAAACAGGTCACCGTTCCATGCGAGATTGCCATGGCCGGAATTCCCGACATGAAGAACCTGCGCTCCTT
>CAZASC010000231.1:0-5306 GCA_964487695.1 uncultured Victivallales bacterium | reverse complement strand
GTCTTGAGCCCCTTGATCTCCTTATGCTTCTTCACCGAAACCCCAGTCCATTCCTGATGAATGATGTTGGTCAGAATCGCGTACTCATCTTCGCCCTCGATCTCGTGACCCTTCCAGTAGTCGGTCAGTTTGTTGCGGGTTTCCTGGCCCATCATCCGTTGCTGAATCCACTTTTCGCTACGGCCATGCTGTTGCCAGTACTCGCGGGCGCGATCCAGCGATCTGGCCGGGTCATTCATATCCTGAATGCGCTCATAGCCAACTTTGGCCAACCACTGCTTGAAGGGTTCCGCTTTGGGAGATGGAATTGATTGAATAATGCGAAAAAGCCCTTCTACATTTGCACAGTCGGTTTCCCTCATCTTCCCGTCAGGAGCCTTCATTTTCAACTGTCGACAAATTGTCGACAGTTCAAATCCATCCTCCGTTTTGACGCGCATCTTCATTTTGAACCAGTAATCACGCGGGTTTGCGCTATCCGTCAGCGCGGCCACCACGTCAATGACTGAGAAATACCACATCTCATTCGATTCGTCGAAAAGACGACGTATCGAATGTTTATCAAAAGCCACTATCGCCTGTTCTTTGATCATTACATGTCTCCCCATAATTATTACTGTGTGTCTGACTCAGTCAAGCGGCCTGATTCCAGACTGCAAGGAAGTGGCCACGGATTTGCACGGATAAACGCGGATTGCTTTCTGAATCATCTTGATCCGTGTCAATCTGTGTCGATCCGTGGCTTCTTCTCCTGCTGCCGCTGCCTTGTTCTCTCCAACTCTGTTGATGCGCTTGATTCAATCAGCAACCCAGTTAATTATTTGCTTCCAAGAAGCGCCATTTTCAACTGGTGACAGTTTGTCACCAGTTCGCTTCCCTGTCTGCGGCATCCGCAAGGACAGCATAGAGCTCAATCTCCAGTTGCGACTTGCCATAGCGTTTCTCGACGACCGCCAGTTTCCGTTCCAGAATCACGCTCAGGAAGTTCCCGTTGCCGCAAGCGGGTTCCAAAAAGCGGGAGTCGATCCGCTCCGTTTCCTGCTTCACCAGATCGAGCATGGCATTGACCTCTCGCTTTCCCGTCAACACCTCGCCATGATCCGCGACCCGCTATTTCGATATGACCTTTTTTACATCGGACCTTTTCTGGCATAGTATGTGGGGTACGACAGCCTTCAACGTTTGCAAACCCGCTGCGGGGGAGCAATACGTTGGGAGACTTGGTTAGGCCGTTCATCTCCAACACCAAGTCCTCTGAGTATTTCCCAAACTGGCAAGAAAGACCTCAAGGTGTCATATGAATACATTGGCAAGTCATCGGAGTAATATATTTCATCGACATTTACACTATAAATATAACCGATATAAATTGAGTATATTTTTCTTAGAAGTCCTGTCTGATATATATCGAGATTGTGCACAAACACAGCGTTGATCATGCTTGTTTTCACTCCAGACCAATCTGGAAGTGAAATCTCAACGCCTACTTTCGAGCTATTTGTGTTTAGAAAGCATTTATCAAACTCTTCTTTTACTATTCTGATAGCAAACCCGTGAAAAGTTGACTCCAAAGATTCAAGCCAAAACTCCCTTTCTGCTACATTGATCTGATTATAGATTGATTGTATTTCAGATACTCTTCCTTCTCGTGTGTCACCGTAAATTTCGCCCTCATGACAAGAGTTTCTGAATGAAGCGAATGGGTTTATGAAAACGGTGTATATAACATTTGGATAAGGAACAAGTTGACCAATCTCTCCCCATTGCTGAGCCGCATATACGAGCGAATGAAAACCTTCTGCTTCCAACCGATGGGATATGGAGTTTGATATAGTGTTTAAAGCTTCCTTTGAGTAATCAGGTATTTGTTGGTTATTTTCCTTGTCAGTGTCTATCCAACCTTTTAACTCCTGAAATGCTATGGCCACCGTATACATCGACCTATCATCTAGAAGATTGTTTTCAAACCATTGATAATATGATTCGTCTGGGTAGTAGACCGTTAACTTAATTTCTCCATTTTCTTCTGAGGGGATAAAAGCCACAGAAGATTTATTGTTCCCAAGCACCTCCTGCACAAATGCATCCCTAACAGTCCTTGTCTCCATTGGGGCAATTAAAATAGTATTGATTGCGTGTTCAGTTAAACCAGGAAAGATTGAACAAAAGTGATTAGCATACGCAAGAAGCTCAGTGAACGCTTGTCTTTCTGTTTGTTGCGACTTTTTAAGTTCAATTATCGTTAGCCCAATACTCTCGGAATTTCCAAGCAGATCAATACGCGTTGTTGCATCACCGGATTTTTCTAGTCTAAGCTCTTTGGCAGAGAGGATTAACGATCCAAGACCATCAATTATCGCATTGATTTTTCTCTCGACAATTTGTTGCAACAAAATGCTTATTGGCGGAAATCCGTCACCTTTCCACTCGACAGGTTCTCGTTTTCCATGGATCAAATGTGAGATTGAATCGCTATGTTTTTCGAATAGATAATCTCTAAAGTCATTTTCGCTTAGTTGCATATCGATTCCATTTTTAACATGAAAACTGGCTGCCTAACGTCCGTGGTCCTGGTGGCGGGTATTCGAGACTACCAAGCACCACTTTGATCGGCATCATTTCTTTCGGATTCTGAAGGATTCATCTGAGAAACTCATTATCTTCCCGATTAAGCATCCGGCGACTATCAACCCAACGCCAAACAGCAAATACCCTATCTTTATTCTTTCCATATGCGTTTCAGCAGGTTCGTAACCGCCGCTTCCTAACGGTTGTGCGGGAGTGTCAATGACTATTCCTGTTCCGTACAGCGTGATACTTCCACCAGAGATCAACAAGAAGACAATCCCAAACATCAACAGTGCATCCAGAGTTGCCCTAATATGCGAACCGCCCTGCCTGCGTCTCTCTTTGTAGGCAAATGGGCAAAGAAAGATACAGATGGCCAACGCACTTCCGGCAAACCCTACCCAGTTAATCTCCATGGTCAACACCCTCCCATGTTTGGTTCGGTGTCCAACTCTCTTCTAATACCTTAGTTTCAAAGCCTGCCCAGTTGAGTAATTGGGAAAACGGTACTACGTGCATTCCGCCGCAGATGAAAAGATCAGGAAAAGACGTAAGAGCAAAAGACTTCAGCAACCAAAACAGTTCCCGTTTTCGATATTCATGCTGGGCAAGCCTCTCCGTTTCTTCTTGCTGTAGGTTAGCTATCAATGCTTTCACTATTACATCTGGAGGATTTTCAATGCCCCATTTCTTTCGTTCTTGCATGTCCGGATCACAGAGTAAATGTTGGAGGGGCGGCTGTTTCGAGGAAGAGATACATTGAGCAACGGTCAGTTCCGCGCTCCTCTGGATCAGACCTTCCATGTTCATTTCCTCTGCAATCGTATGGATGTCATTTCTTTCGCAAGTGGCCTCAAGAAAATCTTTGAACTCGCCACATGGCTCGATTTGGTAATCGTGATTTGAGACTCCGATTATGTATACGATCTTCATTTTCTTCTCACCGAACCGCCCGCAGCATGATCGTGCAGCATCATGCCTGTGATTGCTCGACATTCATTTCGTCCTTTCTCGATTCACACCTGATCCTTTTTATGCTGTCTAAGAAAGACGTTTATGATCGCCGCGACAGTGGAAGACAATGCATACAATGTAATATAGATAACGAGAAAGATCGTTGTGACAGTGTCTGTTTTGTGAAGTGCCCAAGTGACGGCTGTGCATGCAATTGTCAGAGAAATCATCCATGTAAGAAAGGCGGTTGCCCGACTGAAAGCAGGGACAATCGTGACAGCAATGAAGATTGTTTGGTAACCGGCAATTGCAGCAGCACATAACGCCAAGATAATTCCGCCGAGCATTACATCGTCTCCAAAATAGTCACGAGCAGAGGTTGCCCCCAGGCAAACGATGCCGAAGAATATAACACCGTATGCAATAGATACCGGTAGAAATAGAAACCACCGCAATACACGTGTGATTCTGACACCGAACCATTTTTCTGAAAGATATACTATGTCTTGAATTGTTTCCATCTTCTCTCTTGTCCGAACGTTGCACTTGGGACCGAGGCGTCGCGAGTGCAGTATTTAAGTTCGAGTTGGGTAAATGCTAGTTCTCTTGGCTGTTAAAGCAAGATATTCCGGTCTGTTCTTCTGCTTCGTTGAATTGCCGGAATTTCCATTGGTCATTTCGCCGGGTAAACTGTCTTCCGGGGCAACGTCCCTGATTAGCGGCATAAGGATCAACCGAAGGGAACCGAATCAGAGTAAGCCATGACATATTCACGTTTTTTTGGGTAGAGCGCGGGCGCTGCACGCGCCGCGTCAGTGGATAAGAACAAGTTTGCCACTGTTTTGTCTCGTGCCATTTGAGAGATTCCGTCTTCGTCACGCTGAAGCACGACTTCGCCCCGGCAGCCGAGTTGCCTCAATCCGCTAATTGGTCTGTTTCTTCGTCCGAATTATGACCATATCGCGTTGGTAGTCCGAACTGCCGGCAGAGTTTATCGATCTCCTTCTTGAGTTCGATCATTCGCAACTCGCGGCCCACCATCGCCCTGTTGAAAGCGGTCAGCTCCGCGTTGATCTCCTTCAGATCACGCCCTTGTTGCTGAATTTTTTTCTCGGCAAGTTTACGTTCGGTAATGTCGCGGATATTGCACTGGATGACCCTGTAGTTGTCGACTAGATAGACGTTGGAGACAAACTCGACCTGGACCCGCAGTCCGTCGACGGTTTCCAATGGCAAGTTTTCGTAACGGACGTATCCCTTCTGCTGCAAGATTGCGAAGTTGGTCTCGTTTGCGATGACATCCTTGAGGAAGCCCAGTTCCCATACCCTCTTGCCGATGAAGACTTCGTGTGAGTAACCCAATAACTTCATCAAGAAGGGATTCACATCGATGACCGTCCCTGTCTTGGCATCGAGAATTAGAATTCCGTCTTTGGAAGACTCGAAGAGTCGGCGATACTTCAGTTCCGATGCACGCAGCCGTTCCAGTATCCTCGATTGCTCCATGCCAGTATTTGATCCTTGCTTCTCATTCATAGTTCCCCTCGTGTGGTCAAACATTGCACTTTGGAAAGAGGTGTCGAAAGTGCAGAATTCAAGTTCGAATTGGATAAATGCTAGTTATTTTGGCTGTTAAAGCAAGATTTTCCGGTTGGTTCTTCTGCTTCGTTGAATTGCTGGAATTTCAAGAAAGAATCTCGCCGGGTAAACCGTCTTCCGGGGCAGCGTCCCTGATTAGCGGCATAAGCATCAACCGAAGGGAACAGAATCAGAGTACCCCATGA
>CAZASC010000230.1:0-5314 GCA_964487695.1 uncultured Victivallales bacterium | reverse complement strand
GCCGAGAGGAGCGAAACATGCACATCCTGATTGCGGATGACCATGCCGTCGTTCGTCGCGGCCTGAAGGAGATTCTGGCAGATGCGCTTCCCGACGCGGAGTTTTTCGAGGCCGGCAACGGGGATGAAGTGCTGAGCCACCTGGGGAAGACCCAAATAGGCTTGCTTGTATTGGATATCAGTATGCCTGGCCGCAGCGGAATGGATGTGCTGCAGGATGTAAAGCACATTTACCCGCGATTACCGGTCATCATACTGAGTTGCCAACCGGAGGAGCAGTATGCCGTACGCTGCCTGCGTGCTGGCGCAGCCGCCTATATCAACAAAGAAAGCGCCGCCGAAGAATTGGCGAAGGCGACGAAAAAGATTCTGAGCGGCGGTCGCTACGTTAGTGCCAGCCTTGCGGAAAAGCTGATTGCCAACCTGGATGAGGCTGCTGATAAGCCCGTGCACGAATTCCTTTCGAACCGCGAATACGAAGTGATGAGAATGATTGCCGCCGGCGTCCCCTTAACGGATATAGGAGACAAACTCCATGTCAGTGTGAAGACGATCAGCACCTATCGAGCTCGTATCATGGATAAGATGCAAATGAAGAGCAACGCCGAACTTACCCGATACGCGATGACGCACAGCCTGATCGATTAGCCGGGCCTGCCCATGTAGGAATTGCCCTACATGTAGAACGGAATAAACCTTACAACAATCAAAGTATACCCTGATATTAATATGTTTTTGGCATCCGTATATTCATTTCAGGCGGCACTTGCGCCCGACTAGCGGACACAAATATGAATATCCTGATAACCGATGATCACGCGCATGTACGACGCGGTTTGAGAGAGCTCCTGGTTGACTCATTCCCAGACGCTCACTTTTCCGAGGCCAGCAGCGGAGATGAAGTGCTGACTCAGTTGGTCAACTCTCAACCCGACGTATTGCTGCTCGACATCAATATGCCAGGGCGCAGCGGGTTTGAAGTATTGAAGGATATAAAGGAGATCTACCCTCAGCTTCCTGTGATCATGGTCAGTGTCCAGGCTGAGAGCCAGTATGCACTGCGTTGCCTGCGGGCTGGCGCGGCCGAATATGTCAACAAGAACAGCGCTTCAGAAGAACTGGTTCCGGCGATACAAAAGATACTTAACAACGACGCGCAACTTGTACTGACAGCTCATTGAAGATAGTTACTGAAGATACCCCGGCAATCGCGTGCATGAGAAGGTCCCGGGATTAGAGAACGCAAAGGCCTGTGGACATCATACCTCGGCATTACCCAATGGATAAAGAGCAACGCTAAACCCATGCGCTCCATTGTCGCGCGTGATGTCATCGATTCAAGCGGATATGCTGCGCGAGGTAAACCCTACAAACTGCACGCAGAAAAGCCTACACGAATCACAGTTATCGCCGATGTTCATGCACTGTCATGTTTTATATCTTGGTTATATCGACGTCGCAAAGGATGACTGTAATTCATACCTTTCAGACGCCCTAGAACATCAATAGGTATCGATCATGGCCACTTGCTTTGCTACTATGACAAGTTCGGCGCCCAGGATTCCTCTGGGTCAGTCACTTCCTTCGACAACGCGTCATAACTTGAGCCTTGTTTCGAAGAAGGTTGAAGCTTTGCCGAAGCAGGGGACGACATTCGATGTTGAGAATCTGCTGGCCGGGTTCATAGCTGGAAAGTCGCAGCGCGAATACCTTGCCGGTGAATCCATCTTTTCACAAGGCGATACTGCGAATGCTGTTTTCTACGTCCAGAGCGGCAAGGTCAAGCTCACCGTTGTATCGATGATCGGGAAGGAAGCCGTCATCGCCCACCTTGAGGCCGGCAGCTTTTTCGGTGAAGCTTCCTTGGCAGAGGAACTGCTTCGCAGTTCCTCTGCGCACGCACTTGAAGGCAGCACCATTGTTCGCATCGATAAAACGGTGATGGAGGGCCTGCTCCACCGTGAAACGAAATTCGCCGAGCAATTTCTCGCGTACCTGCTCTCCCGCAACAATCGCATGCAAGCTGACCTGGTCGATCATTTGTTCAATTCCAGCGAAAAGCGCCTTGCCCGCCTTTTAATGATGATGGCCGATTTCGGCCAGGGATCGAAACCTGTTCCAAACATCGCCAAGATCAGCCAGGAGACTCTGGCGGAAATGATCGGCACCACCAGATCTCGTGTAAGCTTCTTCCTCAATCGCTTTCGCGAACTCGGCTACATCAACTACAACAGCGGTGGGATGCACATCAATAATTCATTGGTCAACGTTGTGTTGCACGACTGAACGACGTGCCGAGTAGCCACTGCGACTCAAACAACACGCACACGATATGACGGCCTATTCCTTTGACGCAGACAGGCAATTGCGCAACGGAAGTAACCAACTGCAAGCGCGCTATTCCCAACAAGCCGCCTGCTGTATGGCTCCCACTCTACTGCTTGCATGGGCGCCCTGAATTCCGATTCCTGTTTAAGCTTCCGTGAAAATAAGTCCAGTCTGCGCCGGCCTCAATGTGACAGCATGACTGACGGGGTTGCCGTGATTCGCAACCATCACCGGCGAATCGTGTTCAGTAATCACAGCAGCCGGCATATAGGCGACTGCATTTTGGAAATCGAGCGGGTGTAATGGTTTTGACGTGAAGCTATAAATCAAGTGCTCAGGCGCTTCATTCAGAGCGTCATTCATCGAGGCAAGGCCGGAAAGAAACAACACGCTGCAATGGGGCGCCATTTCCACGACCCGAGCTGCGACCTCAACCCCACTCATTTCGGCGATGCAGACCTCGGAGACAAGCAGATCGGGACTAAAACCTGCTGCAAGCGCGATCGCTTCCCTGCCGCTAAAGGCAGTGGCAACCTCATATCCCTGACCCACCAGAATACTGCTCAGCGTCAACGCATTCGATCGATCGTTATCCACTACGAGGATGCTTGCCTGGCTTCTATTTCCATGCTTCTTGCACATCACTGCGATCCCTCTTTCGCGGAATGCACGGCCGTCTGTTTGCCGACTGCGCAATGCCATCAATTCTGTTGATATCCCAAGAAAGAAAATACGGGAGAGGAAACTGCGTCGAAATCAGCAAAATCTGAATATTATGTAATCGTTTCCGCGCGATTCTCGTAGGCTAATTCCTACCGTAACTTGTGGATCTTGTCGCTTATCAGAATGTTCATGATTGTTACCGCAATGGCCGGCTTGCAAATCTGATCTTAGAAATAGTTAAAGCGTCGATGCAGCAACCAGGTTGCCGCATCGACGCTCACGCAGGAAAGGGGAAGGATCCTGAGCTAAAAACCATGAAGGCTTAAACAGCCTCTCGGAGATCTCTATAAACTTCGGATTCCTTGAGCTAATTCGCTCTAAAGAAACAATACAAGAGTCATAGAAGAAATTAAGTCGGCAAAAACTGGTTCTGTCGTAGGATTTTTCGACTGTGAATTGTAGGGCTATTCCTACATGAAGCGGGTAAGTCCAGGCATGGGTTGTGCGAGCAGGAACTAGTCGAGAAGTTGGTGAGTCATAGCGTAGCGGGCCAGCTCGGCATTGCTTTTCATTTGCATCTTTACCATGATGCGACTTCGATAGGTGCTTACAGTTTTTACACTGACGTGAAGCCGGTCGGCAATCTCAGTCAACGACACACCAGAAGCGATCATTCTCATAACTTCGTGTTCCCGGTCTGAGAGCGAATCATGCAAAGGTTTGTCTATAGGTTCGTCAAGTTGGGCAACCAGCTTCTCCGCGAGGCGCGGACTGAGATATCGGCCACCGCTCAATATCTTTCGGATGGCCTGTGCCAGCTCTTCGGGGGCACTATCCTTGTTGATATAAGCGGCCGCGCCGGCCCGCAGGCAGCGCATCGCATACTGGTCTTCCGGCTGCATGCTCAAGACGATGACGGGCAACCGCGGATAGGCGTGCTTGACATCCCGCAATATATCCAACCCGCTTCGTCCCGGCATATTGATATCAAGCACGAGCAGTCCTTCAGGGGATTCAGCCAGCCGGCTCATCACCTCATCCCCGTTGGCCGCTTCTGAAAAGCGTGCGCCAGGAAGGGCCTCGGCCAGGATTTCCCTGACGCCGCGGCGCACAACAGCATGGTCATCTGCTATCAGAATGTGCATGATCCCCCCATTCGATGCTCGCATCATGCAAAGGCACGCGAACAGTGACCGTCGTCCCTTTGCCAGGAGAACTCGACACCCGCACGCTACCGCCCCACGCTGCCGCGCGTTCCTGCATTCCCAGAACTCCCAGAGAGCCGCCGACCTCGGATTCACAGAAACCTTTGCCGTCATCCTCTACGACCAGCACGAGAGTCTCATCCTGCATGTCCATAGAAGCGCGAACCGACTGCGCCTCGGCGTGCCGGGCAACGTTGGTGAGGCACTCCTGGAAGATTCGGAAGACCGCGGTTGCCCGGTCGCCGTCAAGGTGCAATTCGCCGGGTGGGACAGAGACCTGACAGGCAATTCCGTTGCGAGCTGTAAACTCTTTCGCCTGCCATTCAACGGTCGCCACCAGGCCAAGGTCGTCCAATATCCCCGGCCGCAACCCACTGCATATCCGTCGCACCGAGTTGACGCCGTCGCTGATTAGATCAATCGACGCCGCCAAACGCTTATGCACACCGTCATCCGAATCTGGGAGATGCCGCACGACCCATGTCATGTCAAACTTAATCGCAGTCAGAATCTGGCCAATCTCGTCATGCAGATCGCGAGCCACCATCTTGCGTTCTTCTTCGCGCGCCCGCTGCAGGCGTTCGGCCAAGGCTTGCAGTTGCTGGCGCTGAAAGGCCAACTTCTCGCTATTGAGAAGCGCTTCCTCCGCTTTCTTCCGCTCGGTAATCTCTTCGCTGAAAATGACGATTCCGCCAACCTTGCCTTCTGCGTCACTCCATGGATGCACTTCCCATCTGACCCACTGCACGGAACCATCAACCCTTTCAAAGGGGTCAGCCTCGCCTCTAACGACTTCACCAGCCAGTCCGCGGCGGTGCGCCTCTCTCCACTGTTCAGGGAGCTCCGGAAAGACTTCGTAGTGCGAAAGTCCGCGGAGCTTGCGATCGCCGAGACCATAATCGACCATCCAGCGGCGACTTGCGTGCAGATAGCGCATCTGGTTGTCGAACATTGCCAGCGAGGCCGGCGCATGCTCAACAAACAGCCCCAGCAGTTCCTCGCTCTCCCGCAGCAATTCCTCGGCCTGGGAGTGAGCGGCCCTCATGCGGAGCGTTTGGATGCCAAACTCAACGTCGCCCGCCAGTTCCGTCAGCAGACTCACCTCTTCTTCTGAAAACG
>CAZASC010000229.1:0-5338 GCA_964487695.1 uncultured Victivallales bacterium | reverse complement strand
CAACAAGCCGCCCCAAGGTAACTCGCAAAAGCTCGCACCTTGAGCGGCAGCGTTGTGCCACGATTCTCCGACGGTCGTTAAAGCCGTGCCGACCATGCAATCCAGAAAGAGCGTTGCCGCCGTATAGTCTCTGTGCATCTCAGCCATCTTCTGAACTGATCGTTGCAGTTCCTGTTCTGAGCGCAGTTGGATTGTGTTCCATCTGCGTTGCCGTCGTTGTTCCGTGTGTTTGCTCATTTTGGATTGCCCTGCACAACCAGCCTGTCGTCGGTATGCTTCGCAACCGTCACGGCAGTGTTGGATTGGAAAATGATATAGTAAACAGGGGAAGATCTTGATGAATATACTCTCACAGATTCTTTGGTTCGTTGGCTTGCTCGGTTGGGGGTATGGAATGTATTCACATCAACCTCGATTTGAGGTGAGTGGATGGGCTCTTTGCGTGATTGGATGGCTCATCAGTGTTGGATTACTTGTCGCCAGTCGCGTTCAAAGAACCGACAAATAATACGACTAATAATCCAATCAGACCTCCGTGGCTATCGGCGCGAAGACGCGCCTCAGCCGCAAGGTCAACGTTCGGACTCGAGATGAATAGGATGAAATATATCGCAATTGTGATCTTGCTCTTTGGTCTCGTCTATGTCGGCTTCTGGAGCATGGCGAAGACGGAGGATCGTCGGACCAGAACTTACAGAATGGGCGACCTCACTCAGGAACAATTCGATCGGCAATTTCCAGTGATGAAGCTTGCCTGCCGATTCTTCGGTTTTGACCCTTTTGGCAAACCAGCGGAAGACAGGCAAATCACCCCAGCATGGTTCGTTCACCAAGGGATCGTGAGGCATATCTGGATCGGCCTGAGCCTGTTCTTCCTTGGTGGCAGTCTCATTACGTTCGGCGCCAGCCGCCGGTTGATAACTGTGCTTCACTATGTGTGCGTTGTGGGATTCGGAGGTGCTCTGTTCGTCGCGGCAGCCATGCACCCGATAATCGTATTCTGGAATGGTAAGTAGGAGTCCGAACCACTTCGTGGAACGCTACGGCGCGTTCGGTGCAAATGGAAAAGAGAATGAAAATCACGGGACCAATCAACACGGCGGTACGCTGTTTCGTGTATGACACTCTTCTTATCATGATGCTCGGCGTCCTGTTGTCGTATTCAAACATGGTCGCCAGAACATTGTTAGGAGACCCGAGCTGGTGGGGTTCCCGAATTCTTGCGCAAGCGCTGCTGATCCCAGTTTTGCCAGCGATGGTGGTGGGTTGGTTCGACCTGAAAGATATGTCCCAAGCGTTGGTTTGGAGCATGGTTGTATTCAGCCCATTGTTTTGGGCGGTTCTTGGATATGCGGTTCATAAGGTAGTACTATTGAGAAAAGCAAAACAAGGTGGTGGTGAGGTGCACTCGTAAACTCGCACCCCTCACCACTGACGCTACTTGCCAAGCCTTACGAGTGGATAGTAGATAGACCTAACCGGGAATTGGATCTGGAGTTCGCTCAATAAAAATGTTACCACAAAGACAAAGAAAGGATCGGGTTACATGAAAATCTGGAGGAGAATCGCAACTGCTGCTCTGGCTGCTGTACTTGTCTGTATAGCATCCGGATGCGCATATCTTGATGTACAAAGGCCGCTGAGCGCCAATTTCGACAGCACGCAAATCGGGACAAAGGAAGGACGGTCGAATTCTTATTCAGTCCTCTGGCTGGTTGCCTGGGGCGACTCAGGTACGAGAGCCGCTGCCCTGCATGGCGACATTAAGATCATCCGCTATGCGGACACTGAGACAAAGTCAGTTCTGCTCGGGATCTATTCACGAATGACCACGGTCGTCTATGGCGATTAACCGGCACAGGAGACTGCGGTACTGGAGAAGGTTGATGCAACTCTTCCGGCTGCTTGTTGCCGCGCTACCCCTGGTGATGGTTGGATGCGCAGGGCAGGGACTGCTCTATACGCGGGTTGTGAGCCCTTACTCCAACGATTTTCGCGGCACCCCGATCGGCAGCAAAACATGCCGCGTGAACGAGCATACGATCAGGGAACCGATAACTGGTTCCAATGTGTCGGTAGACTTTACATCGAGCGTCGTACAGAAATCCGCGTGCGAGGCCGGCATCACGAATCTCTACTATGCCGATATTGAGACACTCAGCATTCTGAAAGGAATCTACGAAAGAAAAACGCTGATAATCTGCGGAGACTGAATTGTGGTTCAAGCTGCAAGCATCTCTCGATATTCTGCCCAGTATTCAACCGATTGGCGTAAACCTTGTCCATGCGGTGGTGCAGGTTTTCAGGTGGCGTCAAACCGGCTTAGCCTGTTGAGGCCGCGAAAGTCATCCCAAATATGGGGCGGTCGCTGAAGTGCATCCATAAGCTTGGTGAGCGCGTCTTCTGATGCCAGATCGCCAAAAGTGATGGACCAGCGAACGGATTGCGGCCCCTCATCGCTGCCGAAGCGTTCGCTGACCCTGACATTGGCGTTGAAGTCTCTCTTTCCGTCGGAGTTGCTGTATCCACAGGAATAGGCGTGGAGTGAGTTACGCACGAGGGTGGGGCGGATCGCTTCCGCAGAAACATCGGCAGCAAAAGTGTCAGGCATGACGACGCCTATTGCATCGGCTTCGGTTTCCATTCTAATCGCATGATGAACGGGATATTCACGTTCTTCCATGGGGCGCTCGATCCAGCCGCCGGCAACACGATGCCGACAGCGAATTCCGTGGCTGGAAGTTGCAATCCTGACCTTGAGAACGCTGTGCGACTCCTGGTAATTGGTGGAAAGTGTCATGTGCACAGCTCTGCTGCCTTGTTCGAGTGAAACAAAGAGGTGGCAGGGGCTCTTTCCGATGTTGCCGTCGAGGCGGACCGTGGTTCTTAGCGGGCCGTCCTCGATGAGCAGAGGAATACAAAACGTCGCTATGTGGCGTACAGGTCCTTTAAAACGGTCAATGTTGTGCGACCACGTATCGCTCTCATCGTTCAGGCAGATCAGTTCCACGGGGGCGGACAAAAGATCCCTTCCGGTGGCCGAGTCGCTGATCCGGCTGACGCCGCGGGAGTCGAATCTGACGGTGAGGCAGCCGTTATCCAGAACGCCGCCAGCCCAGGCAGAATCTGTGCGCGGCAATTGTGTGGCTGGTGCCGGTCCAGGCGCGATCCGCAAAACCTTATGTTCCAGCGGTAGAAGATCGGCAGGAAAGAGCAAACGCGGAATCGGGCTACCCCAGTTTTCGAAGATCAGCGAGCTGGGTTGAGTCATTTGGAACGGCACGGGGTGACCTGTCGCATCCTCCAGATGATGATTCCATGCCTGCCAATCGAGCCATATCTCAACCTCGGCGAGTCCGGACCATGGACGTGCCACGCGGTTGACGACATGGATGCGGTGCCCTTCGATACGATCGTCCGCACCATGCGGCAAATTGGTGCGGAGCCGTGTATGCACGACACTGTCAATGAGTGTGCGCGCCGACCCAATTTGGGCAATGGCGGTCTCTACGGCTTCGGATACGGCACTTCCTGGCAGAATATCGTGAAATTGATTGAAACAAACGAGCTGCCACGCCGTTTCGAGTTCTCTCGCCTCGATTTGCGTCGTGGGTCGTTCCGACTCGTTGAGAAGATCATCAGCGTCTATTGCTGCAAATTCTGCTTCCCTTATGGTCCGTTTCAGGCGACCGCATATGGAATAACATCCGATGGCATGCATCTGGAGTTCGTGCGCGACAACAGGCAGGGAGTCTCGATAATGTTCAACCTTCTGAAAGAATCTGGTTGGTGAAGAGAACTCAAGCGTTACTCCGGTTGCGAAATTGCGATGCGCGCGTATCCATTCTATAGCGGCTCGTGTGGGGCCGCCGCCATGGTCGCCGACGCCGTAGAAACACATGACGTGTCCGATTCTCTTAGGGGCATTCTCGACTGCGATCTTTACGTTCCAGCTTGGATCCGATCCGGAATTGTAACCCCCGATGATACGAAAAGTCAGCACTTCCGAATTGTCCGGGCTTCTCCAGCGGAAAAGACAGGACGAAAGAGACGCTTCATTCTCCGCTGGGCGCATCATGACATAATACTTCTGGCCTGAACGTTGGAGCATGCGTGGCAGGTAGGCTCCCTGACCAAAGGAATCAACGTTGTAGCCGACAGCAATGTTGGTGATCCCCAGATGCTTCTGAAACCATGCTCGTCCCAGCGAGGCGGAGCGGAGAATCGCCTCTTCTGTAGGGAGATTCACATCGGGCTGAATCCACCAGCCGCCCACGACATCCCAGCGTCCAGTCTGGACGTGATTGCGAATTCTCTCGAATAATGCCGGATCCAGAAGACGGACTTGTTCGTAAACCCAAGCCTCGCCACGGGTGAATATGACATCATGATAATCATCAAGGATGTCGCATGCTGCCCGGCAGGTGGCGATTGCCTCATCGGAACCTCGTTGCCAATGCCAGAGCCATACCGGATCCAAGTGGGCGTTCCCGATCATGTGGACTGTGAGATGCCCGGATCCTATTGATTCGTGATGCTTATTTGATTTAGCGCCAACCATCCATACCTCCATCCCAACCGCTGCAGAGTGCTTTTTGGGGACGAAACAGGGATTAATATGCGACAAGACGATTGCGGAACGCAAGCGAAACCCGGGAGAAGTCAGTGCGGAGCAGCACTGAAAAGAATAGAGAATCCAATCGACTAGAGCGAGCCCGTCAACTTACAGAAAACAACGGATGGTGGTCTGTCTGTGTTTCGTTAGCCTCGCTCTCGACATCTCTGCGATCATTGCCCAATCTGGCGCTGTATGGTCAGACCGTCCGTAACGTTTGTCCCATCAGCATTATCAGGCAGTATCGCATCAATCCAATTCGTCAACGACGGTGGCGCTACCTCGAACCTTATCCCGCATGTGCCGTTATTGTTTGTAGGAATTGTCCATGCATACTGATAGTAATATTCCTTCAGAAAGTAGTATGAGCTGACACTGGTCACTGAATCGTTCGTCACTGATCCATTGTATTCAACCAGTGTGCCGGTCGCCGGAAGTCTCCACCATGTATTAGAAGTTGCGATTTGTGTGCCGTTCGCTGCGAAACTGGCACCGCCCGGCAAATCCACCCGCATCCGTGCCAGCAAGCTTGGACACGCCAATATGCTCCACTGACAAGTGACTACGCTGCCTGGCGTCAGATTGTTCGTGATCTCTATGTTATGCGCCACACAACCGCATCGGTAGAGAGCTTGAGTTATCGTCTCGAATACCGTTGACTCCTTTGATCAGTGTTTCATTCTGAATGGCAGGCGTTGTTCCACCTCCTGCAATGTCGCGCGC
>CAZASC010000228.1:0-5345 GCA_964487695.1 uncultured Victivallales bacterium | reverse complement strand
CAGCTGCTCTTCCTCAATCTTCAAGCCGAATAGATCATTCACATATTTCCAAGCGAGAAAGAAGCTTCCCTTACTCGTCGGAGCAGGAAATAGCAGCTTCCCCGTTGTTCTTTCGCTTGCGTAGTTGTGATATTCGTGCTGATAAGCGACGTAGATGACACGATCACCGGCTTTCGTTTTAATCAGTCGCCATTTCGTTGGAAGGTCTTCTTCATAGAGTGGGTAATTGCCAGTCACTTGAATAAAAACGAGTTCTCCACGGTCGCGGGAATACGCTCGCGCAAGAAAGAAGGATTTGCCGTTAATGGTTATGTACTTCTGACCGTCATATTCGAAAATCTTCATCTTCTCTACAACGACATCGCGACTTCGAAGGCTTTTTCCTTCAAAACGGCCCCCGAACCGAACATTGCACTGTCAAGGGCTTTTTCGGCATTAGGTGACCGCTCATGATCGACATACTCAACCGCGGCGTTGTACAGTTCCCATGCATTCTGACCTCGGTTTCCGCGTCCGCTTTCAAACAGGTGCTCGATTTTCTCTCTCTGATTATTCGAGCGCGTTGAGCCTGACTCCGGCACGATTTCCTTCAGAAACTTCTCGACCATCTGAGAATCGACGAGCTTTTGCGCCAGAACCTTTGCTTTCTCTTCGAACAACTGGAAGGCATCGGTGCTCATCTTGAACACCTGCATCGCTTCCTTGAAACGATCGTTGACATTTGACGTATGCCGGAGACGAATGTTCGTGGTTGCCGATTTGATCGCCCGGATAAGGTGGTTCTGGCAGAAAAGCCGGATCGGTGTAAGAAAAGCATGGATACTTGACGTTCCATCATGCGCGTTTACCAGCGTGATGTACGAATCAACTTGATCTCCGAGAGCGGCCTCGAAGGAATTGCCCAGCTTGGCCTGAAGAAAAACGCGGCGGCCATCTTTGATAATGCCCGCATATTCGTATGATGCACCGTACTTCTCGGCGATTACGTCGAAGAAAGCAAACGCAATCGTGTTCTGAACCGGCTCGTATTTACTTCCAACGATACCAATGATCTTGCTGTTATCGCCTCTGAGAACTGCCTTGTGTGAATCGACACTTATACCACTGCCTGTAATAAGCGGCTGTTGTTCTACCAGCCAGGATAGCCCGGATTTCTCAAGAGCCACTGCAGCCGATTTGATACCGTCAAGTTTTACGAGCATACCGTCTCCTTGTTGATTTTAGTAGTCGTCTGGTTTCAGGAAGCAGATTCCATCGCCATCCTGAATAACCCAGATTTGATCTTGCTCAATTACACGAAGTTTCATTGCATTCGAATCCTCTGAGTCCGGAATCGAGAGTAGATGCAGACCTTTTTCGATTAGCTGATTCCGTTTTTCAGTGTCTTGATAGTCTTCGAAAAGGTTTGCAGTGAAAACTATCCTCTCTGAAATCGGAACGAGGATACCATCGGAGATTGCTTGTTGGCGGGTATAAGTGTATTCAAACATTTACATATTATTAACGAGCTCTTCTGACAAATCTGAACAATAATGAGTTGTTTTTATGATTCTATTTAATCTTCCCTGTCAAGGATGGCTAATGGTATGAACTCATGGTTCAATTCATCTTCACTCTGAACCTGGACGAACTTCAAATACTCCTGTTGAGTCTCTGCGTTGAGATCACGATAATAGATTTCAAACTTTCTCGTTGCCATATCTGTGCCTTTCTGGTTTGAACGATCTCACTTCGCTTTATATGCGAATTTTGTCGTCATGTCTGGGCCATCGCTGAAAATTTTGCGCGTAAAGGAATGCGTGTCGTCACTGAGGAGGAGGCTAAGCCACGCGAGTCGCAATGCGCAGCGCGCACCGTGTTATATTAAACGCGCTTAGCGCTACATTCAGCTTTCTATACCAGCGCTGCATCGAGTATCGCTGACTCAAGGTTCGAGAGATCGCTCACCTCAAGGACAGTTTCCGCACCTCGTCGCATCGCGGCCATCGCGTCGGCAACGGTACAACTGCCGGTCGGAACAATCACGATCACCTGAACGGTTTGATCGAAGCAGTCTCGGACACTGGTAAAAATCGCAAAACCGGTCGGGTCGGAGAGCTTGCAATACACTATTGCGAGATTGATCTTCAGCTCTTCATGCGCGGAAACAAGGTGAGGAATGTTTTTCGCATCGTTCTCCCAGATTCCGATATGCTGCTTATACATCTCCTCGTCCCAGGCTGGGCAGTCGCTGCAATAGACGAAATATTTGATGTTTAGATCGGCCATGACGCGGGAAACGACATTTTCAAGATCGGCACAACGATCCTGGAGAACAAAGACAGCTTTTTCGTGAATTTCCGGCAGATATTCCCGGCGCATTCGGCGTGTAGGACACCACTTTGGATTGAAGATATAGCCTTTCGATAACAGCTCAGAGTCCTCAAAGCTGAACGGAGGGACAGCGAGCGGCAGAATCTCGATTCTGCGGTTCGTTGCCGTAGTGATCCTGTGGGGATGTTGGCTCAGTTTTTCTGCTCTCGGGTCATCGAACCGCTCGTACCCAGCTCCAAGGTCCACGAGATTGAAAATCCTGCGGTCGTGATCAATCATTCTAGCGATCATTTGGGCCATTTTACGAGCTCTTTTTTATCCAAACCATCGAAGGCCTCGTGGTCTGGGTCGAATCGCCATAGCCGATAGCATCTCTCTACTGTAAATGGGCAGAATGGGTTCGCTCTGATACGTCGGATCGTCGATTCGTATCCATCATCATGTCGGACATAGAACAGAAACCAGCGAAGCTCAGCCCACGCCAAGGCTCGGAAAAAAGTAATGAAGACCCATCTGGCGCAGCCTATGGGTAGGATATGGATCGGGATTAACAGAAATGCAGCAACTATCCGAGCCATTATCATGAACATACGATTAGTTTTCGCCTTTTAGAGATTTTTCCTATTATAATGTTGTCTGAAGAGCCTTCTGAATTTCTTTTACTCCTGCCTCACACTGATGTATATTGGTTTCAAGTTTTCAAAAAGTCCCACCAAAGGGAGCGTTTCCACTTCCCTTTGATGGGCACATCTTGTCAGAATGGAGGGATTATGCTGAACGAATTTCAACTGAAATTAGCCGATCTGATGGGTATTGTGGAAAAAAGTGCCAAGATTCACAAAGAGTATACTGTAGCTTTTCAGAAGGCACGCGATAGTCTTTTTGCGCTCCTCTCCAGTCCAACTGAACTTGATGGTCAATATCCATATTCCCGGTGGATGGAGCTTTATTTCGAGCTTGAAGGACAGTTTTTCGGTGGCACTCCACAGAGCGCTAAACTCGGTGCAGACCTTGAGAATGCTGTTAAATACGTTATTAAATCGAGATTTCCGGATCGGGTTCCCAAGGATTTCGTAGAATCGAAAATTCAGCATCTATTTCCGCTCGGGAGAATGGAGATTGTGCTTGAAGTTAATGGTCAAAAAACCTTTATTCAAGTAAAAAGAGGTTTCGACAGCGCCATCTGGAACCGAATACTTCAGGAAAGGGAGGCTGTTGAAAAGGAAGGGAATCGTTACTTTCTGCTTTCTCCAACTGAGTATACGAACAATGCCATTCGGAAAGAACTATGGGACAGGCATCTCTGGAAATGGTGCTTTATCTGGAAAGAGCGTTGTTGGAAGGGACAGTGTTACGACGGCTGGATGGAACGTTTTCTTGATGCGATATGATGAAAGTCTGGTAAAAAGGCCCTTGGAGTTTCGGGGCCTTTTTTTACTTCAATTTTCTTTTCGATATTCCTCCAAGAATTCCTCTAATATCCCATTGCTACACCTTCCCTGCCTATCCACAATAGATGCTCTTCTGTAAATGGTATATAGGTATTATTAACGCCAAGACCGTATAGAACAAGGGCCTTTTAGTATGCACCTCTCGGCTCCTGTTGTATTTTCTCTGCATCCACTTTCACCCTTAAGGAGTATTGGTAGCGTCCTTTAAAACAAGGAGGAATATATGGATCAAAAAGTGGTCACGGTCGTCGGCGCAACAGGCGCTCTGGGATTGAAAATCGTCAAGGCGCTCATGGACAAAAATGCCCACGTCAGAGCCATGGTACGGGCAACAAGCAATCGAACGCCACTGCAAGACCTCGGAGTGAAGGACTTTTTTGTCGCCGACATGATGGACCCCGGCTCGTTGCAAAAAGTAATGGCCGCCAACCCAAAATCCGATGCCATTGTTGTAAGTGCTGCAGGCTACACCCACCACACCAAAGGCGATAATCCCCAAACCGATAGCATAGGGTATCGTAACCTGGTTGATGCAACAAAGGCCGCAGGCATTCCCCGTTTTGTTCTGATCTCAATTCTGGAATGCGATAAGGCAACAGAAGTACCCCATTTTTACAATAAGCATCTCGTAGAAAAATATTTGAGAGAAAAAGGTCAGCCGTTTGTTGCACTTCGCGCCGGAGCTTTCCTCGATCAGGCAAAAGATTTCGTTCTACCCAAGATTCAAAAAGGCATTTTCCCAGCATTTATTCCCGGTGTTGCATATGGTATGATTTACACTCCGGATCTCGCGCGATATGCCGCCATTGCAGCGACAAGTCTCTCCGAGAAGGAGCTAAACTCAACGGTTGACGTTGGTTGGGACATGCCTGCAACGGGGACGAACGTTGCCCAAGCCTTTTCAATGGTCCTTGAGAGAAAGATAGCTGTGAAGCCTGCATTCCCGACCTTTATTGTCAAGGTGATTCTGCCTTTTATCGGCTTGTTTGTGCCTGGCGTAAAAGATATGGTTGCAATGGTGAAATGGATGGGAAGTGGAGCATACACGAGCAAGAACACCCAAAGACAAAAAGAACTGTTTGGAGATTTGCCTACCATACAAGAAGCGGTAAGAAGGTATTGCAAGGACCGGAATCTTGTTTAAACAGAAGCTGTTCCTTGTGCCTTAAAACAAGGCTCTCCCAATGCATTATGCATAGCTCCCATTGTATTTTCTCTACAAATTCTTTCACCATCCTACAAAGGAGCCTCAATGTCTCTCACCCAAGCCCAGCTTGTTGCAGAGCTATCAGCGAAAAATGAACCTCTCACCAAGGTTCAAGTAAAAGGGCTACTCGACTCTCTTACGGCACTCGCCTACAAGGAAGCGAAGAACGGTTTTCCGATCCCCGGTCTGGGAAAAATCGTTTTGATGAAGCGTAAGGCCAGAATCGGTCGGAACCCGGCAACCGGAGAGTCGATTAAGATTCCAGCGAAGACGGTGCTGAAGTTCAGGATCGCCAAAGCCGCGAAAGAAGCGATCAACGGTCCGGCCAAGAAGCCTGCACCGGCAGCAAAGAAGGCGGTGAAGAAGGTCGCGAA
>CAZASC010000227.1:0-5347 GCA_964487695.1 uncultured Victivallales bacterium | reverse complement strand
AGATTGCGCGTGGAGTGGTCAGTTGTTTTGTGAACTGATCGAGCGAATAAGTTCCGACTGCGCCTGCTTCGACAACAGACTGAACCGCTTGTTGCTGCATGTCATAAACGACGCACTGATGGCCGGATTTCAATAGACGGCGTACCATGTTGTTACCCATTCGGCCTAGTCCGATCATTCCTATTTGCACTTTACTCTCCTGACTTACGAGGTAAATCACTCGGTAATTATTGCCGAAGAAAAGCAAGCAGATCGGCATTGACTTTGTCTTTTTCTGTCGAGCAGAGTCCATGAGGCGAACCGGGATAAACCTTCAATACCGCTCCCTTGATCAGCTTCGCCGACATCAATGCCGACGCACCGATGGGCACAATCTGATCGTCGTCCCCATGAATGATAAGCGTGGGCACGCTGACCTTCTTCAGGTCTTCGGTGAAATCCGTTTCAGAGAATGCCTTGATGCACTCGAAACAGGCCTGCATACCCGCCTGCATTCCTTGGAGCCAAAACGAATCGCGTAGTCCTTGAGAGACTTTTGAGCCGGGACGATTCGCTCCATAGAATGGCCCGGAAAGATCTTTGAAGAATTGCGAACGATCCGAAAGAACGCCTTTGCGAATCCCCTCGAAGACATCAATGGGCAAGCCCCCGGGATTGACCGCGGTCTTTAACATCAGTGGCGGAACTGCGCCGATCAGTACTGCCTTTGCGACTCTGCTGGTGCCATGACGACCGATATAACGGACGACTTCGCCACCGCCCGTCGAATGGCCAACGTGAACGGCGTCCTTTAAGTCGAGGGCCGCGGTCAGCGCTGCAAGATCGTCGGCATAGGTATCCATTTCATTGCCATTCCAAGGCTGACTTGACCGTCCATGACCGCGACGAACGTGCGCAATTGCACGAAAACCATGCTCGGCAAGAAACAACATTTGATCTTCGAAGGCGTCGGAGTTGAGAGGCCAGCCGTGACTGAAAACTACTGGCTGTCCAGATCCCCAGTCTTTGTAATAAAGCTCAGTTCCATCTTTAATCTTGAGAACGGGCACAATTTCCTCCTGGTTGATTTAGCGACTCGGTTGGATTGTTTGATATAGGGGCCCAAGTTAGAAGATCACTCTGCGGAGTTTGACACAGTAAGAGCGGGTAAGGATGCAGATTTTAATCGGCCGATATTCACGACAACTTCTTGCCAGCGCGTAGCGTCTTTTCGCGTCTCGATCGGCTGCGATAGGTCTGAATAGAAAGTAAGGATATTCGTTCGCAATTGTGGAGAGGTTTTGTTGAATTGCCCGGCAGATAGCTCAGCAAGCAAATCTGCATAGGCATCATCCGCGAGCGAATACTCTGCCGCGCCAGTCACATTCCCCGTATCAAGGTCGTAGTTCGGCAGTACCACGTTGTGAAGTCGTACTTGTTCAAGAAAATCACGGTAGTGATCGGTGGTTGCGTCAATGCTTTTGATGTAAAGATCTTCGGTCTTCGGGGTTGGATTATTAAATCCTAAAGATTTGAATGGACCGATCTTTGGTACGATGCGTAGAATCGTCGCCAAAATGCGAGTTCCCAGCCCGGGTTTTGTATATGCCTTGCCCCATTCTCTTTCGTAGTCGGCACGAGAGAGGCGATATAAAAACTTCTGTTTTGCAAAATCGGGAGTTTCGCTAATCAGATCTTTTTTGTGGGTCGCGAGGGCTACCTGGGTCATTTGCGGAATCAGGCGACTAATAAAAAAACGATAGGACCCGATAGCCAAATTCTCGTTCTTCAGAACGTCTTGCAGTTGAAGTCCGTAGACAAGTGGAAAGGTCCGTTCGATGAGGGGCGCCGATACCTTGAATCCGATGAAGTCGTGATATTGCGGTGATCCATAACGATTCCTCGATACTTGATAAGTGTCGAATCCAAACTCTGTTTTCAGATGAGCGGTCTTGTCCTGAGCATATCGAACAGACCTACCATACTTGGCCCGCAGCTTGGGATATGCGATCGCGACAGCTTCGTTGACCGCGGGATGACCGGAGACATCCGCCGCATAGTGCGATAGTGCGCCAAGAGCAAAAGCATATTCATCGGCGTCCCGGCTTTGACGAATGAGTTCAGTGACGAAATCTCCGCTGCGAACATAATGGACGAAGTTACTGAATTTCTTGTCGCCAAATGGATAGTAGCCAATATCCTGAATAACCGAACCACCATAGGCATATGCGTGCGCTTCGCGGAGTTCAGCTTCTGTAAGTGTCGGGAATCGCTCGAGGAGCAGAGGCTTGATTTCGCTCACCCAAAGAAGATCAACGATTTCCTCGTGGGTCAGCACAGAATAAGCCGACAGCCTGCCACTCGAACTGAGCAGGACCAGAACTGCCACCGCTATGTGTAACCGTCCAATTAATCCCGCTGCGATCCGGTTTCGTGCCGATATCTCGTTCAAGGATCAAAACCGCCCAAGCAACAAAAGCACCACGACGATTATTAGTACGAGTCCCAAACCGCCGGTCGGATAGTAACCCCAGTTTCTACTATGTGGCCAAGTAGGTAGTGCGCCGATTAACAGCAGTATCACAAGCACGATCAATACTGTTCCAAGCATAGTCGCTCCTTCTATATGAAAGCATCGAAGAACACCCATGGTTTGAGGCGGATTTATCTGACTTAGTTGCTTCTATGTGAATGATCCTTCTGTAAAGATTGAAATGAATCGAAATCCATGGCTCTCATCGATGAATAGCCGTCAGCCAGTGTGCCAAAAAATTGCGTAGTTCGGCCGGAGGGGTGATCCAGATATCCGCTGAGTTTGGACGCCAATGACGCCGGACCAAAACTCTCAATCCTCTTTCAGCAAGAGAGTGGAAAGCATCCTCGTCGGTTTCATCATCGCCGAGATAAGCGACCGGTGCGTTGCTTCCCAATTCGCTGAGGATTTGCCGGACCGCATCGCCCTTCTTTCGTCCGGCACGCAACTCAACGCCACCATCGAATTGTAAGATCTGCAATCCAGGGTATTCAGAAAAAGGACGCAAGAGATTGAGCGCGCGCTCAATCGCAGCTTGTGCAAGATGCGATGACATGCCTCGACAGTGCACGGCCACCGCATCCCATTTTTTCTCCAGTCGGACGGCACCTTTGAATTGTGCTGTATGAAGCGCGTTTATGGCCGCGCTCAGGGCGAGATGCATTTCAGCAGACAAACTTTCCTGCTCAAGCCAACCATTCGTATGTAAACGCTCAGCGCCGTGAGCTCCCCATATTTCAATTGGACGGCTCAGTGCAATCAGAGAGGCGGTCTCGCGTGCCGGTCTTCCGGTAATGATTGCCATTCGTGTTTTTCCCGCGTCTTGAATTCGCTGCAACAAGTCCTGAACTCCAGACCACAAGCGCACTTTTGAGGGATCGATGCGAAACGGTGCAAGTGTCCCATCGAAGTCCAACAGAAGCGCGTTTGTGCTTGTTGTTGCGAGGGAATTCCAGAATTCTTGGATGTGTGATTCTTCTGGGGAATCCGCTTTGTAATCTTGAAACAGCGGCGAAGTCGACATGCTTGTGTCTCCGCGGCGATGGATCGCCGTGATTTACTCAGATATAAGTTGCCTGCTATGTCGATCGGGCCGCTTATGCTAACTTACGTCGCGGCCGATTCAACGAAACCTCAAGAAGTTCATCTTCAACTCGGACTGCACAGAGATCGCTCAAAACATTCGACGCCCAACGATACACATTGTTTTCCTTTACCTGATTTCTCATTCGTTCGATCCTCTGTCGCCGATCAGCGGCAGACATGCGCAGGCCGAGGTCAATCGTCGCGCTGACTTGCTCAATGTCGTATGGATTAACCAAGAGCGCATCGGTCAATTCCTGAGATGCTCCGGCAAAACGGCTTAGTACCAGGACACCATCGCCGTCGCTTCTGGCAGCGAGATACTCTTTGGCAACGAGGTTCATGCCATCATGCAGCGAGGTGACAAGGCACATGTCGGCGGAGCGATAAAAACGCGATAGCTCATCGTGATTGCATTGTCTTTGAATCAAGATCACGGGCTTCCATCGAGAGGTTTGAAAGCGTCGATTGATGCGCTCCACAGTCTCTTCGACCTGGCGGCGCAGATCGGCATAACTCGAAATTTGCGTGCGGCTCGGCGAAGCAATTTGCACGAAAACAATTTGTTCGCGGTAGCGCGGGTATTCAGCCAGCAAATGTTCGATTGCCAGCATACGCTCGACAATTCCCTTGGTGTAATCCATGCGATCTACACCAAGCAGAAGCCGCTTTCCATCGGCGCCGAGTCCGCGATGGAGCGGTCCAGCCTGGCTCGATTCAATCTCCGGCGTCAACACGTCCGGTTCTTTTTGAACTGTCGAACCGACGACGATTTGCGGTCCGGGTTTCGTGCCCGATGCTTCTCCTGATTGTTGATTGAACGCAGAGCGGCCGAAATCCGTTTCATCCCAGGCAACGCTAATGGGGTATGGGCGCACGATGGATAGATGGCCGTTGCGGCGAATGTTGAATTGTTCCCAATCTGTTCTCGCTTCCAACACGCGATCGACCGTATTGAGAAAATTGTTACAGTGAGACTGGAGATGAAATCCAACTACATTGGCGCCGAGTAATCCGTCGACTAGCTCGGCTTGCCACGGGCAAATTCCAAATGACTCGGGATTCGGCCACGGGATATGCCAAAACAGAGCAACGCGCGCATCGGGCCGTGCATTCTTGATGATCCTCGGTAATAACGCGAGGTGATAGTCCTGCACAAAAACAACTGGATGATCCGTGCCGCGCATTTCTTCAAGCAGAATCTCGCCAAACTTCATGTTGACATTTTGATAGTGGCTCCAATCGCTGGCGCGAAAAATCGGACGAGTGTGAGCGATGTGACAGAGCGGCCATAGCCCTTCATTAGAGAAGCCGTCATAATAACCGGCCTCTTCTTCTGGAGTGAGCCAGACACGGCGAAGGGTATAGCGTTTCTCATCAGGAGGCACGCGAAGGCGGTCATGAGCATCGACGAAGAGCGCATCTTCACTGCCGCTGCCATGCGCAACCCAGGTGCCATCGCAAGCCTGCAAGATCGGCTCCAATGCTGTGACCAGGCCGCTGGGCGGAACGATACATTCGGTAGCGCGCCCGCTTCGCACATGCATGTAGGGTTCGCGGTTGGAAGCGACGAATAGCTTTCCAGTGCCAAGGCGCTGACGAATGTGAACAGCAAGACGATCGGCAGTCCATTGATGTTCACCGGCATCGCGAAGGCGAGCTTCGGTCTCTGCCGCCAGACGCGCGCGCGACAGAGTTTCAGCAAGAGAAGCGACTTCTTTGGCGAGAGGAATAAGATAACAAAATTCATCG
>CAZASC010000226.1:0-5396 GCA_964487695.1 uncultured Victivallales bacterium | reverse complement strand
TTGTGATGACGCAGGGCTTTTGGATCATCCGCGTTTCCGGAGCCTCCACAAAATCCGAAGCCGCTTCAGCGGGTACCGAGGCGGAGACAGAATGAAGACATACTTACGGAGTATCTATTTAACGCTTCTTCAGCGAGATGGCCTTTTCAATCTCGCCAACGCTGAAACCGTTTTGAACTGGATGATGTCGAACGGAAATCGGCGTCCCGTATTGGTGCTTGGCGCAGGGTTCAGTCAGAACGCCGTCAACAAAAACACTGGCCTTCCCGAGAAGGTTCCCTTATGGAGCGATCTAATCCAGAGGTGGGAGCAGGATCTGGGGCTATTCCACGGCTTGTACGATGGACCACGCGTTGCCGAACTCTATCAAGAAACTTTCGGTGTCGATTCTTTTCGCAACTTGCTTCTGAGCCTTGTGCCCGACGACCGTTTGTGGCCTGGCAAAGCACATCAGGCGCTCTTTCACTACACAGTTGAAGCAGTAATTACGACAAACCAATTGGACACCATCTTGGACAAGAACGAAAATGAATGGGTTCCCGTCGTAAACGATCCCGATCTTGCCATCCACAAATATAAGAGAGAGACAACGCAATTAATATATTTACACGGGCATCGACACCAGCGAGATTCTTGGGTTTTTTCACGATCCGAATATGAGGATATTGAAAGAACGCGTCCTCGGATTGTCACACGTGTGCGTCAGTTATTGACGATGTTCCCGGTGTTGATTCTTGGTTATAGCTTGTCTGACCCCGATTTTCATAACCTTTATCGCCAGTTGAGCCTGGATATGAAGAACGCCCAGCCCAGGGGGCTCGCAATTCTCATCGAACAACCGAACAAGGCCGAGCGCAAACATTGGGAACGCCTTGGCATAAACCTTGTCACATTCGATTCTCGCAATCGCAACTTTAGTCCATCTGACAAATTTGAACGGTTTTTCAATCTGGGCGGCGTTCGCCTTGTTCCCAAGAAGGAGTTTCTAGACCTTATTTCAAACATAAAACCGTTTTCGGCTCGCATTCAATATATTCGCGACATATTTTCTGATGAAACCCACGCAGAAGTCATCGAAGGCTGGCTAAAGATTACCCTCGATTACGAGATTTGGATTGTCGCCGCCCGGGGCGAGTTTGGCGACGAGGGCTGGAAACGAATAACAACAAATCCCCGGCACAAACATCTTTTTGTCAAGGAAGAAAGCCAAGAATCACGCCTCGCCGAAAGCCCACTGTCCGAGACTAATAGTAAGTTCCTTTTTCTTCCTCAAGATAGGTTTGCGTTCGAACTCTTTCATAATCGACTCGTCGACGCCCTTATAGAAAAGTCGCCGGATCGGATGGTCGATGTTGCTGACTGGTTGTGGACCGCGATCGAGTACCTTGTTGAGCCATCGACGACCGACGAACATAGATTTGAGCGCCTGGAGATTCTTTCTGACCTTGCATCTTGGATCTGGACACGTTTGGCCACGAAAGACAGTAACGTCACGAATAATGTTTTATATGAGAAAGCTCACACGGTTGTGCGCACGTGTCTCCTAATTGCCCACAAGTACGGAACGTCAGAAGCCGACAAAATCGTGTTACATATTGAGGAAGATGCCGAGACGCTCGGTCTTTCGATACATAAAGCGCAAAAGGGAGCGCGCCGATATCCCGAACCTATAGCGGAAACCGATTTCCAAAAAACCATGAAAGACGGCTATATTTGCGCGATGGACGGCAAGTACGACGAGGCCTTTGAGCAATATAAAAAAGCATCCAAAATAGCTTTTGATTTTGGCGATCTGTTTCTCCGGTGGGTGTCATTGAACTCAGCCGCTGACAATTATTTCCGAAGCAAGTATGAATCAAACCTCATAATACAAACTTACGACCCCTATGTCGATTCTGTGCTGACAGATTACACCAACAAGATATTGGACATCGAAAAGAATACGACTGTCCATTTCTGGATAACGCGGAGAAACAACACTCAACTAAAGATTCTCGCCAAGACGATTGACGAATACAAAAAAGACAAGTACCGGCGAATGTTTGGCGACCGCTCGCGAACATTTGATAACGTAGTCAGCGAGTATTGGCGCGTATTCCGCGATCTCGAAACAAACTTTATGACTCCTGCGAAGCAAGAAGAATACGTGTCGAATCTCGTAGAATGTGGGGCATTCAGCGAGATTGCGGAACTGGCCTTTCGTCTGAAATATGACATAGGCGGCACGAACAAATGGCTTCAGGAGCTTTCCGACAGCACGCGGCCAAACGATCTTGTCAAAAGAAGCGCAAGGGACAAAGAAATGTGCGCCCTTATGTTGGCCCAACCAAATACAAGTACGGAATGGTGCTTGCATCTTGATGCGCTTTCTGAAATCGACGATTTTTTGCTGGAAACCGAAAAAGATTCGGTCGGTGAGTTTTTGACGAAATGCAAAAGACATCTGCCCATGGAAGCGCACACCTACAAAGGGAGCAAGTATCTTTTTGATGACTATGTAGAGGCATGGATTACTTTTACGCGACTTTTGGAGAACGAAGCCGGACTGCAATATCTGCATGCGTTTAGGAGCACGGTCACGCACGCCCGTGAATGGGAGACCTTTTGTCGTAAATTGTATTCCTCGCCTTGGCATCAATGGGCGATGGAAGACAGTCATAATATTGAACGGTCGGTCTTATTTCTTTGCGAAACGGCCGAGAAAATTCCGGCTGGGACGTCCTTTTTCGGACGGGAGGGTTTGATTGGGGCCATTGTTGCCCTGGCTGAGGACATCCGGCCGGGCGATCTGGCAGCGGCGACATTAAACAGAACTATTTCAATTGGCAAGAAACTGACCGGGTTGTCTCTTTCATACGAAAGCCAGAAGGTCGTACGCAGTGCGTTTCTGCTGCGGCTTCTGCTGGCTACATCGACCGAGGGTAGAAAGCAGATAGTTAATCAATCCTTTGTAAAATATAAGGCCAGCATCGAACACCCGGCGAGGTTGGCGGCGCACTCTCCGCGCTCGTTGGAAGAGTATTCGTTTGCCGACTCTCTTGAATCGGGGTGCGGACTGATCGCTGATTACGTGCAGTCTGGGCTATCCTATAAAGAAGTCAGCGAAATGTATGAATATTTGTGGTCTGTGTTGCTGGGGAAGGAAGCGGTGCTGCGAAAATATTTGACGAACAATCCACATTTTCTGAGAGATTATGTTCGTTTTCTTGTCGCGACGCTCGTGCTCTCGGCGAGGAAACATAAGGCAACGGCGGCGGTGTGGCTTATCGAAATATGTGCGAGTCGCCCCTCTGTGCTGGAATTGATGGGTGACGTGTTGATGCCGAAATACTGGGGTGAACGGTGGACGGATTTCGTTGAAAAGGTAATGATGGCCCCAGATGAAAATGATGAGTCGAAGTCATTAAGTTATCGGCTTGGCAAGCTTGGTCTATTGTATTACTCGGCAGGAAAGGCGAGACATGAAGACTTGGACTTTGTGATGGATCAGACATACTCCCTGACTCTCGACGACAATTCATATGTCGCAAACCACGCGGCTTTCGCGCTATTAAGACATGCTGAACATTTTAACGAGGGAAAGGACGCGGAACGAGCGGCAGTGAGCGTCAGTCGAATTGCTCAAGACCCTCGGACGTCCGTAAGAATTGCCGCCGCCTATTTTGCGCCCCGACTCATGCTGCTCGCAAAATCGAGTACCCTTAGACGCGTGGCGAAGGAAATCGACGACAGGCTGCGTCTCGACCCTTATGTGTGGGTCCAACGGCAGAGGGCCGCAGGAGAGAAAATTGCGAAACTGGAAGCGGGAAAACACAAGAAACGAAAGTGAACGAGACAAATCGGGGGACACAACACCAATTTCCGTTTTTATTGCGCGCCACACCGGTCGCGGCGCGGGCGAATCCGAAAACGTCAGTTGAGACCGGGTGCCAACGCGAAAGCAGTGGCCAGTGGTCAGTGGTCCGTGGCGAGTTTCGGGCAAAGTGCGGGGTCCGAGTTCGGGGAAATTGGATGACGCCGCGCCGGCGGGCGGTCGCCCGGCGGCTGGATATCGCGTGCCGTTGGCGCGCCAGCGGTCGACGAATTTCTTTATCGAGGCGGCGTTCCTGCCCATCGCGGAAAAATACCCCAACTTTGTAAGAGCGGAGGTTATCACGCGGCGGGGCGGGGGACAACGCGGCGCGGGCTGGGAGCGCCGACGCATTCGTCGGCGTTTGTGTTCTCATCGGTGGGAGCGCCGACGCATTCGTCGGCGTTTGTGTTCTCGACGCCGACCAATGGGTCGGCGCTCCCAGCAAAGCCTCCCAGCAAGAATCGGTCATTTCAATCTTGTTTGCATTGGTCAGGACAACAGGATGGAACAACGCCGGGTCAATTTCTTCCTTTTTCCTTCCTCCCTCCTTACAATGCATCGCATGTTGTTGCCTCCCGACTCCGCCATGATCGGCGTCGTCCATCGCGATCCGGACGGCGAACGCCGGCTGCTTGCCGCGCTCGAAGCGCGGCGGCCCGACTTGATCACGCTCGAAGTCAGCCGCTACGCGATCGACTTCCGGCAGCAGCGGGGCGCGGAACTGCTCGCGCGGCTCGAGGCCGCGACGCCGCCCGGCCGCGCCGAGCACGGCGAGATGCAGGCGATCCGCGAAACGCTGCGCGTCCCCTTCGAAGCGCGCGCCGCGTGGAAATATGCGGAGACGCATGCCGCCGCGATCGAACTGGTCGACGACAGCGAACTGTCGCGCGAGTTGCTCGCCGAGGTCGAGTCCGAACTGTTGACGCCCGAAAACCTGCGCGCCCTCGTCGAGCGGCCCGACGTGCCCCTGACGCGCGCCGTCGATTCCTTCTATCGCCGCACGCGCCGGCTGCTGGCCGACGAACCCGTCGCGCCCGCGCGCCTGGGCTTCTCGCCCGCACGCTTCGCGCTGCTCGAGGTGCGCGACGAAAACATGGAGATCGCCATTCGCCGCGCGCTGGCCGCGCATCCGGGCGCGCGCTGGCTGCACGTCGGCGGCGTGTTTCACATCCTTCGCGTCCGCGGCCTGCGCCTGCTGTGGGAGCGGTTCGCCGACGAGGGCGTCGCGCGTTTCTTCCTGGATGAATGGAGCGGATAGGATAATTGTCTTGGCAGCGGCGGCCTGATCGAGTACCATCGCGGCCGGCCCAAAACCGGAGATGGCGTGCTTATTTTGGTGACGAACGACGACGGCGTTGACGCCGCCGGCTTGTCGGCCGCCGCGGAGGCGATGGCGGCGCTCGGCGAAGTGTTCGTCGTGGCGCCGGACGGCAACCGCAGCGCGAATTCGCACGCGTTGACGCTCGAACGGCCGTTGCGCGCGACGGAGCTCAAGCCGAACTGGTTCTCGTGCGACGGCACGCCCGCCGACTGCGTGCACCTG
>CAZASC010000225.1:0-5437 GCA_964487695.1 uncultured Victivallales bacterium | reverse complement strand
CTTTCATTCGTCGCCTAGACACAATCGATCTGCACGCTGTACCTGGCAGTGGCAAGACGACAGCGCTCCTTGCTAAACTCTTGATACTTGAACGGTCTCTGCCGCTTGATGATGGGGCTGGCATTCTTGTTCTGTCCCACACAAATGCCGCAGTCGATGAGATCCGGCGAAAACTAAGCCCATACTGTAGCCGGTTGTTCAGTTATCCCAATTTCGTTGGGACAATTCAAAGTTTCGTGGATCAGTTTCTTGCAATACCATTTTATGTTGGCACTTATAAACGCCAACCGTTCAGAATTGACAATGAACTTTACGGGGAAGCGACGGGTTCTTTTTCTCAGGTATTTCTGAGAGGTTTTACGCGCGACGAGCAGAACCAAGCTAAGTATTTTCTTCGCAGCCTAGAATGCTGGGCAACATTTCGATTTCACCTTGAAGGGGAAAAGATAAAGCTGACAAACGGAATAAATGGGGCGGAACTGAAGATTAAGAAACCAAGAGCAAGAACGGACTGGACTGGAGTTGAAAAACAGAAAGTCGAAGAATGGTTGCGTGAATTCAAACTCGACATCCTGAGCCGAGGAATCCTTTGTTTCGACGATGCCTATTTTCTGGCCGATCTTTACCTCACAAAGCGACCTGGTGTTTATGACATCCTGCGAAAGCGTTTTCGCTATGTGTTCGTCGATGAGATGCAGGATATGGCCTTGCACCAACACAATCTTCTTGAAGCGTTGTTCTCTGATCATGCCTCAGAACGTGGTGGATATCAACGCATTGGAGATCGAAACCAATCGATCCATGATAGTCCGATTGCCGACCTCGACTGTTGCTGGACCCCCAGGGACACTGCTCTCGCTTTTACAAATAGCTGCCGACTGCCTCCGCAGATTGCTAAAGTTGTGGAGCCGTTTGCTCTTCACAGGCTGGCTGCTTTTAGAATCAACGGACTTGGTGAATCCACCGCTGCTCCGACAATGCTGGTGTTTGATGACAATTCGGTATCCAGAGTCATTCCTGAATTCTCTGCCTGCATTCAAAAGGCGGTCGATAACCACCAATTGCCGCCTCTTGATAAGTGCATCTTCAAGGTTATTGGATGGAATACTGTCTGGAACGATGATTCTGTAGAGGCAAGAACGGGAAAGAGGCGAGTAATCGATTATTGGCCGCAGTTCCAAAAACATGATCCCGCGACCCGTAGTGAGCACCCAAGCCTACTGAGTTGTCTTCAAAGCGTTAGCGATGATGATCTCTCGCTACGTCCCGCAATGGAAGGAATCATTAAGGCAATTCTGAAGACGCTGCGATTGGAAAAGGTCGTCAATTCAAATTCAGATTCAGCCTTCACTCGCACAACATTGTGGACCTATCTCAGGGAGAACGAACCTGAGGAGTACAGCCGCTGGCGGAGTTCTGTGTATCTATGGTCTGTCGCCTTGAGGCACGGATTCCGAGATCATGTTGTGACCGAAATGAAAGGCGCTATCCCCGAAATTCTTACAATATTTGGAAAGACGCTGAATTTAGCCACCGACTTTGTAAACGGAACGAATGTCACCCCGATTGTGGAGGCGACTCAGGGCACCCGTGTCGGAAATGTTGTTAACCATCATGGTTTCGACATAGAGCTAGCGAGCGTCCACAAAGTTAAAGGACAAACGCACACCGCGACGCTTTACCTTGAAACTGCATTCTACACTGATGGGCGCGGCACTTCGGCAAAGTCCTATGAATCACAGCGTTTAGCAGCACAGTTTCTTGGAGCCGCAATGACCGGCGGTGAGGGAAAGCGAGTCAAGCATTCTGCAAAGATGGTTTATGTCGGACTTTCAAGACCTACTCATCTGTTGTGCGTCGCGGTGCATGAATCTCACTTCAATCAGTACTTAAGCACTATCGAAAGTGCTGGTTGGGATGTTATCAGAATCGGCAACCCCGGGAGTACTGCTGCCTAATGACCACCCCCACCGAACATAAAACCGTGCAGGCCCGCATCCTGAAATATGCGCAGGAGATCGGCTGGACTTACGTGCCCCGCGCCGAAGCGGAGCGGCGGCGGGGCTTTGATCCGGATGGAGCAACGCCACAGGATCGGGCGCACAAAGCGTCGCTGTTCTTCGGCGATCTGCTGCACGCCCAGGTCTGCGCCTTCAATCCGAAATACAAGGAGGCCGAGGGCGCGTTGATCGGCGAGTTCCAACGTTTCCATGCCGACATCTACGGCAACCGCGATTTTCTCCAAGCGCTGCGCAATCAGCACAAGTTCTTCTGCGCGGAAGAAAGCCGCGAACTGGACCTGACGCTGATTGATTACGGTGACCTTGCCCGTCCGCGCGAGCAGTGGCGCAACGTGTATGAGGTGACGGAGGAGTTTTACACGCATAATGGCAAATACGGCACACGCGAGGACGTGGTGTTCCTCATCAACGGCATCCCGGTTGAAGTGATCGAGTGCAAGAACGCGAGCAAGGACGAGGCAATCGCGCTCGGAGTGGATCAGATTCGCCGTTACCACGCGGAGACGCCGGAGGTGATGGTGCCGCAGATGGTCTTTACCGCCACGGAGGCAATCGGCTTCGCCTATGGAGTGACGTGGAACACGGTGCGGCGAAATCTTTTCAACTGGAAACATGAGGAGACGGGCAACCTCGAAGCCAAGGTGAAAAGCTTCTGCGCCGTGCCGCATCTGCTGCGTTTCTTGAAGGACTTCATCCTCTTTGCGGAGAAGGAGGAGGAGTTGCAGAAGTTCATCCTGCGCCAGCACCAGGCCGCAGCAGTGGACAAGGTTGTGGCGAGAGCGCTCGATTCCAAGCGGACGCGCGGCCTCGTGTGGCATACGCAGGGCAGCGGCAAAACCTACACGATGATCGTGGCCGCCCAGCTTCTATTCCGGGCGCCGCAAGCGGACAAGCCAACGATACTACTTTTGATCGATCGCAATGAGCTGGAAGATCAGATGTTGAAGAATCTGGCCTCCGTCGGCCTGGGCAACGTGGGGCACGCCCACTCCATAGTCGAGTTGAATCGCCTGCTGAAAGCGGACTACCGCGGCATCATCGTTACGACAATCCACAAGTTCCGCGACATGCCCGCGAATATAAACCTGCGGCAGAACATCTTCGTGCTGATTGACGAGGCGCATCGCACGACTGGTGGCGATCTCGGCACCTTCCTGATGGCCGGACTGCCAAAGGCTACGTATATCGGTTTCACCGGCACGCCCGTGGACAAGACAGTGTTCGGCAAGGGGACGTTCAAGACATTCGGCTGCGAGGATGACAAGGGTTATCTTCACAAGTATTCCATCGCCGAAAGCATCGAGGACGGCACCACGCTGCCGCTCTACTACCAGCTCGCGCCAAACGAGATGCTGGTGCCGCACGACATCATGGAGAAAGAATTTCTCGCGCTGGCCGAGACAGAAGGCATTGCGGACATCGAGGAGTTGAACAAGATTCTCGAGCGCGCGGTTAACTTGAAGAATTTCCTGAAGGGCAAGGACCGGGTGAAACAGGTGGCGCGTCACGTGGCCGACCATTTCCGTGAGAATGTGGAGCCGCTGGGCTATAAGGCGTTCCTTGTGGCAGTTGATCGCGAGGCGTGCGCGTTTTACAAAGAGGCGCTCGACGCCATCCTGCCGCCAGAGTACTCGGAGATCGTTTTCACGGGAAACAACAACGACCCGACACACTTGAAGAAATGGCATCTGGATCCGAAGCGCGAGAAGCAGATTCGCAAGGATTTCATCAAAGTCGGAGAGTGGCCGAAGATTCTGATCGTCACCGAGAAGCTGCTCACCGGCTTCGACGCGCCGATCCTCTACGCGATGTATCTGGACAAGCCGATGCGCGATCACACGTTGCTCCAGGCCATTGCGCGGGTGAATCGTCCCTACGAAAACGAAGCGGCGGAGATGGTGAAGCCGCATGGCTTCGTCCTCGATTTCGTGGGCATCTTCGACAAGCTGAAGAGGGCGCTGGCCTTCGATAGCGACGAGATCAACGCCATCGTCAAGGACATCGGCCTGCTCAAGCATCTCTTCAAGGCGAAGATGGAAACAAAAGCTCCGGCGTATCTGTCGCTCGTGACGCAAGGCTTCAATGACAAGGACGTGGACAATCTTATCGAACATTTCCGCGACAAGGAACGGCGCAAGGAGTTCTTCAAGGAATACAAAGAGATTGAGATGCTCTACGAAATCATCTCGCCGGATGCATTCCTGCGCCCGTTCATCGATCCTTACACAACGCTCTGTTCCATCTACGCCGTGGTACGGAACGCCTACGCGAAGAAGGTTTATGCGGACCGGGCATTCCAGAAGAAGACCAACGAACTGGTTCAGAGGCACGTCGGCGCCATAATGGTGGCTGAGTCGCAGGACGAGTATGTGGTGATTGACCGTTCTACTATCGAAACCATCAAGCAGCGTTTGGAAGGCAATGCTACCAGGGTGATCAATCTGATCAAAACCATTGAGAAGACCGCCGAGGAGAACAGTGACGATCCATTCCTCGTCGCTCTTGCGGAACGGGCGAAGGTAGTGCAGGAGAGCTTCGAGGATCGCCAGACCAGCACCGCCGACGCGCTCGCGGAATTGTTGAAAGAAATCGAAAAGAACGAGCAGCGCAAGAAAGACCAGGCTGCAAAGGGATTGGATGGACTGACTTACTTCGTGCTTTGCAAGCTGACCGATGACGGCATTCCCAACCCGGAACCGGCGAGTAAGAGAGTGCGCGAGGCGTTCACAAAGTTTCCGAACTGGCAACGTAGCGAGGCCGAACTGCGCGAGCTACGGAAACAGGTGACATTCGCTGTTTTCGCCGAGGAAGACGACATGGAGAAAGTCACCGCGACGGTCGAAGCCCTGTTCACCCTGTTGCAAAAGAGTTTCCGTTCATGAAAAGCTGGCACGACAAAGAACAGTTCAAGACCCGCGTGCAGGAATGGGCGGCCAAGCTGGGGGTGAAAACACATTCTCTGGCGGTGCGCCCCATGCGCAATAAATGGGCATCATGCTCCACCGCCGGAAACCTGAACTTCAACGCCCAACTGCTGGAACTGGATCGCAAGATTGGTGACTACGTCATTGTTCATGAACTTCTGCATTTCTCCGTGCCCAATCACGGCAAGCTCTGGAAAAGCCTGATGCGCGCGCGTCTTGGAGATTACGAGTATGCGGAGAAAGAACTACAGAATATCGGGCATAATCGGCTTCACGCTTCCGGTTGACCAGCGGCAGCCAACAAAAAGGATTGTGGGAATCGTTGCAATTCCGCATAAATGACTGCAATGACAACGGACACAAAATCATCTTCGATACAGACACATGGCACGGTTCGCCGGCGCGTGGTGTGGAGTATTATTCTTCTGCTACTCGCGGGTTTTGCTGCATTTAACATCGTGGCATATAATCAGGCTTATACGATGACGCATT